>JAYWEQ010000094.1:0-26893 GCA_043779185.1 Pseudobdellovibrionaceae bacterium | reverse complement strand
ATTCGAGAGATTAAATCTAATTCAAGATCGGAATATCTTAAGACAGAGGTGCTGGCATTGGTTGCGCCTTTGCGACGAAGGAGGGCGCGGACCCGGGCTAAAAGCTCATCAAATGAATACGGCTTGGTCAGATAATCGTCGGCACCAGCGTCCAGCCCTGCAATTTTATCTTTGGTCGTTGAAAGCGCCGTCAGCATAAGGATAGGACCTTCAAAACCATCCCGTCTGAAATGTCGGGCGGTATCAAAGCCATTTTGATCGGGCAGCATGACATCTAAGATCACCAAATCATATTCGCCTTGGGACATATAGCTTTCCGCCGCCGCCCCACTTTCGGCGGTATCGACCGCATAGCCACCCTCATTCAGTCCTTTTTTTAAGAACTGGGCGACTTTCACTTGATCTTCGACAACTAAAATTCGCATGTCTGGGCCTTTAAGTTTTTGGAATTAATTTTTTGGGCTGTCCTTGACGTCTGTTTCTTCGCTGATTTCCACGGTTAATATATTATCTTGATCATCCAGGGTCACAGAAACTTTAGAGCCCCCAGCTTCCGAACTTTTAACAAGGCGGTTTTTAAGCTTCGTATAGTTCTTAACTGTCGAAGAAAGAACGTAGGGGCCGCTTTTTTTAAGGCCCTCAAAATAGACTAAAGTGTCCTCTCGGGACGTTTTTGTCGTTTTGACTTTCGCAGACAAGCCGCCAGCATTTTCTTTCTCATAGATATTGGCGTTGTAATTTTTTTTCACTGGTGTCGTTGGGGGTGGTGCAGACACGTCCTCAGCCCAAGCGATCCCTGTATTGATCGATAAGACCCAAAGAATTGTTAAAAGTGTTTTCATTTCGACCTCTTGCTTTGATTCTGCCCAAGGCCCCTTCCTGAATCAAGCGGGAAGGATTGAGCCTGGGATTAGTGTATGATATAGCTCAGTGCATGACTGAATCTATCAAATTGACCCAGACAGTGCAAAAGGGTGGCTGTGCCGCCAAACTTGCGGCCTCAGACCTCAGAAGAATCCTTGGCCAAGTGCGCTTTCCACCGCGCCCTGAAGCCCTTTTAGTGGATGGAGGGCTTTTTGATGATGCCGCCATTTATAAAATTTCAGACGAGATCGCCCTCGTTCAAACTTTGGATTTTTTTACTCCTATTGTGGACACTGCTAAAATTTTTGGAGCAATCGCCGCGGCTAATGCCCTGAGTGATGTCTATGCTATGGGCGGGAAGCCTGAAACATGCTTAGCGATTTTGGCCTTTCCTTCGCAAACTTTGCCCGAGCAAATTGCCATCGATGTTTTGCAGGGCGCTTGTGATGTCATCGCTGAAGCCAAAGCGGTCTTGGCGGGGGGACATTCGATTGATGATGACACTTTGAAGTTTGGACTGTCAGTCACAGGTCGGGTGCATCCCGATCGCATTTGGGCCAATAATAAGGCTCGTCCCGGGGACGCGTTAATTTTAACGAAACCGCTTGGTACGGGGGCCCTAACGGCCGCCTTGAAAAGGCAACAAGCCAGCGAATCCGATATTGAAGCGGCGTTGTACAGCATGACTCGACTAAATAATGTGATTGATATTTTATCCGAGGCGTCGGCTTTGGCTGTGCATGCTGCAACGGATATTACTGGCTTTGGTTTTTCAGGTCATAGTTTGCAATTGGCTCAAGCCAGTCGCGTTCAGCTTCAAATTGACTGGCAATTTTTACCGCAGTTTTCTCAGACCATGCACTATTTGGAAAAAGGTTTTTTAACCAAAGCGCATCGTGCAAATGCCCAGTACACCCAAGAGAAAATTGAAGTTTCAGCCTTGTCTGAATTGCAACGGCTTTTACTGCATGATCCGCAAACCAGCGGCGGACTTCTTTTGTCAGTCGATGAGAAACATCTGACGAAAATCTTAAGTGAAATCACGGAGCACTTTCCTTTTGCGCGGCACATTGGTTCGGTGAAAGAAGCTGAAGGGTCGATGTCTTGCGTGTATCGATGACTTTAAAAACTTCGGACCTTCTGCCTTTTTTTAAAGGAAAAAGTCCTTTATTGGATGTCCGGGCTCCCGTGGAATTTTTAGCAGGCCATATTCCTGGCGCCGTTAATTTACCAATCTTAAATGACGACGAACGAGCCCAGGTGGGAACTCTTTATAAACAAAAAGGTCAAGAGGCCGCAATTCAGCTAGGGGAAAAGCTGGTCAGCGGAAGTGTAAAGGATCAAAGAGTCAGGGTTTGGAAGGACTTTTTTGCAAAAAATCCTAGGTCTTTGGTTTATTGTTTCCGAGGAGGGCTTCGCAGTCGCACAGCCCAGGCCTGGCTGGCGGAGAGCGGGGTCGAAGTCCCCCGTTTAGAAGGCGGTTACAAGGCTGCGCGACAAATGTTTTTGGCAACCTTTCAAAAAGCGGTCGATGAGCGGCCTTTTCTTCTTATTTCAGGCCCGACGGGAGGAGGCAAATCGCATCTGCTAAGAACCGCCCAGAACTTTATGTCGGCCATCGACCTTGAAAAGCGAGCTCAGCATCGAGGTTCGGCTTTTGGTTTTGAATCTGAACCACAACCTCAGCAGGCCCAATTTGAAAACTTGTTAGCTCAAGATTTTTTGCGAATTTCTGAAACCGGCGCGGCTTCAAAAGAAACGCCACTATTATTTGAGGATGAAAGCCGTTTGATCGGACAAAACGTGATCCCTGAGAGTCTTTTTGTCAAAATGCGGGCTTCACCGATCGTTTGGGTGGATGAGCCTTTAGACCAAAGAGTAGAAAATATTTTTGCGGATTATATTACAAATACCGCTATCGGGCAGGGCGATGAAAGCCAGGGTTTAGCCTTGTTTCAGCGCTACGAAAAAAGCTTGTTGTCGATCCAGCGCCGGCTGGGGGGGCTTAAAACTCAAGAGCTTATGGCTGATTTGCAGTTTTCACACGCTGATTACCTTGAAAAAAAGAATCTGGACTCCAATCGAATTTGGATCAAGAAATTATTAGTTGATTACTACGATCCCCTTTATTTAAACAGCCTAGAGAAAAGAAATCCGCAGATTTTATTCAAGGGAACCAGCAAAGAAATTCTTTTATTTTTTCAAACTCTTTGATTTAAAAAATCCGAAGTTTCCAGTTGGTAAAAATAAAATTAAAACGGCAAGTGTCGTAAAAAAAAATGCCCCCAGGGCATCCCGAGTCAGTTGCTCTCTAAAAACAAAAAAAGCTAAAATAGATGATAGGGCGGGTTCCAAAAGCTTTCCACAACTCATAAAATTTAAATTCATTCGTTTCATCAGATAGGAAAACAGAACGTGGCCCAATAAGGTCGGAAATAAAATACTGAGGCCAATCGCCATCCAGGTGGTCGGGCCATAGCCCGTAAAGCTTTTGCCACCGACCCAGGCATTCATGCCGAATAAAAATGCAGTCAAAGAATAGGCGATCAAAGTGTATTCTGAATTGGCCATGGTCAAACGCGCTTTTTTGCCCGTCACAAGATAAACCGCAAATAACATGGCCGACAGTAAGGCTGAAAGATCTCCCAACAGAACGCCATTTTCAAAAGATATGCTGTGGCTGACTAAACCATAAACACCGATGGCGGCGCAAAGATAGGCTAAGCCAAGTCTAAGGGTCAGCTTTTCCCGAAAAACAAAAAACGAAGCCAAAGAAACAAAAACGGGATTGGTGGCAAAAATAATCATGCAGTTGGCAATTCTTGTGTGCTGAGCTGAATAGAAATAAGTCCAAAGATGGGCAAAGAAAAAAAGACCTGACAGTAGAACAAGGCTTAATTCAGACTTTGTTTTTTGCCGGGATTCCGAATTGATAAAATTAAAATACCTGCGGAAATCGCCTGTTTTTAAAGCAAAGGGAAGGATCACAAGGGCTGAAGCTAGCAATCGCCAAAAACCAATCACCTCTAGCGGAGCCCCGGCAAGGCGCACTAAAGTGGCCGAAGACGCCAAACTTGTGATGGCTAAAAGGTAAAAAAGCAAATGCAGCATTTCAAAAATCTAGCAGTTTTATTTTTATACGTCATGTTAACTCTATTAAAACTCGGAATTTGATTAGATGATGAGCCGTACGCAATTGAAAACAGTTTGTTAATTTCAAGGAGATGAAATGAAAGCATTAAATATTGGGCTGGTGGTTTTGGTTTCTTTAGGCTTTGTTGCCTGTCAAAAAAAATTAGACACCGACCAAAAAAAGGTCAGCTACGCCATCGGTCGTCAAATTGGTCAGAACATTAAACAAGTTGGTTTGGAAGTTGATGCTGATGTCGTTGGAATGTCGATCGCCGATGTTCTGAAAGATAAGAATCAAATGACAGAAGAAGATATCAAAGCAGCTCAGGCAAAGCTTCAAGAAATGATGATGAAAAAAAGCCAAGAAGCCAATGCTAAAGGCCAAGAACAAGCCGGAGAGAATAAAAAGAAAGCGGATGAATTCTTAGCTAAAAACAAAACAGCTGAAGGTGTTAAAACAACAGCTTCTGGTCTTCAGTATATTGTTGATAAAGAAGGAACAGGCGCTTCTCCAAAAGAAAGCGATATGGTTCGTGTTCACTACAAAGGAACATTATTATCTGGCGAAGAGTTTGATTCTTCATACGCTCGTAAAGAGCCAGCTGAATTTCCAGTCAGCGGAGTGATCAAAGGTTGGGGCGAAGCGCTTCAATTAATGAAAGTCGGCGGCAAATACAAACTTTTTGTTCCACCAGACTTGGCTTACGCTGATAAATCAGGTGGAAAAATTCCTCCGAATTCATTGCTGATCTTTGAAGTTGAATTATTGGACGTTGTGAAGCCACCTAAGCCAGGTGCAGCGGCTCCAGCTCCTAAAAAGAAATAATCATGGAGTTTAATCCGGCCTTGGATCCCGTCTTCCATTTAGATCAATGGATCCAAGCCGCAAAAGATAAAGGACTGACAGATCCAAACGCCATGACATTGGCGACTGTCGGTCCCACTCTTCAACCCTCAAGTCGAGTGGTTTTATATAAAGGCCTCATTCGTGGAGGCCTTTCTTTTTACACCAACTTCGGTGGTCAAAAAGCTCAGGAAATGGAATCCAATTCGAAAGTCGCTGCAAATTTTTTTTGGGCATCATTGGCTCGGCAAATTCGTGTTCAAGGTGAAGTTTCAAAATTAACTCGAGCAGAATCCGAAACCTATTTTAAGACTCGTTCGCGTCTCAGTCAGCTTGGGGCCTGGGCTTCCCAGCAAAGTCAGGAAGTGGGCAGTCTGAAGGCTTTGGCTGATCGAATGAAAGAAATTGAAGAAAGCTTTAAAGGCCAGGATGTTCCCTGTCCCCCGCATTGGGGTGGTCTGCATTTAATTCCTAATTATTTCGAGTTTTGGATTGGCCGAGAGGGTCGTCTGCACGAAAGATACTGCTATGAAAAACAGGACCGCGACTGGCGCCGTTTTATGAGGTTCCCGTGAAGCGTATTCTCCTGACGGGCTTTGCCCCGTTCCTTGGAGAAATACTTAATCCTAGTGAAAAGTTAGTTCGCGCGATCGGTGAAAATTCAGACTATGCCTGGTTGGACACGTTAATTTTGCCGGTTTCTTTTAAAAAAGCTCCAGAAATTCTTTTCCAAAGTTTCAGCCAGCAAGACTACGACAAAGTGATCATGTTGGGGCAAGCCGGTGGGCGCCGAAAAATTTCTTTAGAGCGAGTGGCTTTAAATTGGGTGGAAACTTATTCCCCCGATGAAAGCGGCTACACGCCAAAGCCGGGAGTGATCGATTCTGCTGCCGAAAAAGCGTTTTTTTCTGGCTGGCCCTTGCATGAAATTGAGAAAACCTTGTTAGATCAAAAAATTCCTGCAGAAATTTCGTTCTCAGCGGGAAGTTATGTTTGCAATTATTTGTATTTCAAAGTGACGGCCGAATTATCGTTGATGAATAAGTCCTGTTTGTTTGTGCATCTGCCTTTTTTACCTGAGCAGATCGCTCATAAAAAGGACCAGCCAGCGATGGAGTTTTCCGTGATGCAAGCAGGGGTCGAAGAAATTTTAAAATTCTTAAAGAATAATTCCTTTTAAGAAAACACTGGCAATAGTGAAATAAATGATCAATCCCGTGACGTCGACGATGGTCGCGACAAAAGGCGCCGAGGCTGAAGCTGGATCAAGACGACATTTCTTTAAAATAAAGGGCAGCATCGAACCGCTGATCGTTCCCCAAAGGACAACACCTAACACGCTGGCCGCTACAGTGACTGCAATCATTTTGTAGTGAGGGCCGTAAACCTGCTCGGCGACGGGCCATAAACTAATTCGCAAAAGTCCAATCAAACCAAGAATGGCACCAAGGCAGGCGCCCACCATGATTTCCTTTAAAAGAATTCTCCACCAATCACGCAGGCGAATTTCGCCTAAGGCCATGGCTCGAATAATTAATGTCGTCGCTTGCGAGCCCGAGTTTCCACCGGAAGAAATAATTAAAGGAATAAACATGGATAAAACAACAGCCCGCTCGATTTCCACTTGATAATAGGCCATAGCGGTCGCTGTCAGCATTTCGCCAACGAATAAAATAGCCAGCCATGTGGCGCGTTTTTGAACCATTTCGCGGAACGAAATTTTCATGTAAGGAGCATCCAAAGATTCGACGCCGCCCAGTTTGTGAATATCTTCAGTGGCTTCCTCTTGAATGGCGGTGGCCACGTCATCGAAAGTGACAATACCTTTCATATGACCTGCTTCATCGATCACCGGTAAAGCCATGAGATCTTGCTGTGAAAAAATGCGACCGATTTGCTCTTGATCTAGATCCACAGGAATTTTTAAAATATCTGCGGTCATAATTTCTCGGACAGATTTTCCTGGGCTGGCTGAAAATAATTCGCGAAAAGAAACCACCCCCAGCAAAGTTTGATCGGCGGCCAGGACGTAAGCGTAATAAATAGTTTCAACTTGGGTCTTGGCCTGAATTCGAAGATAACTGATCGCTTCATCAACTGTCATATCGGGGCGCAAGCGTACAAAACGCGAACTCATCAAGCCACCGGCATTGTCTTCTGCGTAGGCAAGCAATGCAGAAACTTCACGCCGAGTTTGAGGATCCAGTAAATTTAAAATGCCTTCTTTATGGTCGGCGCCCATTTCTTGGATTAAATCGGCGACGTCATCTGGGGCCAATAAACGAACCCAAGATCTTTTCTCAAGGGCCGAGGCCTCGCCAATCAGCTCAGTCTGATCATGGGGGCTCAGGCTCAGGAAAAGTTCTTCTGCATCCGTGCGCGAAAGTTTAGAAAATTTTCGTCGCTTTTCTTCGGTGGTCAGGGCGCTCCATGAGGAGGCCAAAGTCATAAGATCGTTTTCAGAGACATTTTCGTGATCTGAAATTTCAGCAGACGTTGTGTCTTTTTCGTCTTGATTGTTCTCCACGAAAACCCCTGGTCTGGTGTAATTCCAAAAAGTGCTAATGTCTACCTATCTTGTTTTTCGAACTCTTTCAGAATTTCTTGAGCGGGACCGAGCATTTTTATTTCCCCGCGGTCCAGCCACAGAATGCGATCACACTGGCCTAGTGTTGAAAGTCGATGGGCGATGATGATTTGGGTTTTGCCTTTAAAAAGTTCCTCTGTGGCCTTCACCATGATTTCTTCCGATAAGGGATCTACGCTGCTTGTCGCTTCATCCATGACCACAATAGGGGCGTCTTGCATCAGGCAGCGGGCTAGACACAAAAGCTGACGCTCGCCCAAAGACAAGTTTTTACCGCGCTCTTCAATTCGGCGATTCAAAACCTGGGGTCCAGTTCGCACCCAGTCAGCTAATCCGACACGATTTAAAACTTCTAAAAGGTTTGAGTCCGCCTTCTTTTTCCAGGGGTCCAGATTATCTCTTAATGACCCTTGAAATAAAACAGGCTCCTGAGCGATCAGGGCCATCGATTGTCGGTACAAGCCAAGGTCGGGACCAGAGCCTGACTCTTTCAATTTTGGAGATAGGCCATTAATACTGATTTCGCCTTTTTCAATGGCGTAAAGATGAAAAAGGGCCTGAATCAAACTTGATTTCCCGCTCCCGGTGCGACCAATCACGCCAAGGCGTTCGCCGGGCTTCACGTCGAAGCTAAGATTTTTTAAAACCCAAGGTAGTTCTGGATCATATCTGAACCATACGTTGCTGACTTCGATGGTCGCCTGATTTTTTTCAGTCAACCGACGCGAAAATAAATATTTTTCCAAAGTTTCAGAGTAGACGGGATGGGCTGTTTTAAATTGCGCTGAAGCCGGCAAGAAACTTCCTGGTTCCAGTCTGCGATGCAAATAATGATCTAAACGTTCCACGCCAATCAGTGCTTCTTCGGACTGAGCCAACCACTCAAAAAACATTTGTACCGTATTGCCAGATAAAACAATAAAGCTAAAGGCCACGCCCACCGAGCCAATCGACAAAATTCCATTTTGTAATAAGTAATACGAGGAAAATCCTGTGAGCAATAACAGCATGGATGACAAACTGTTCATCTGAAATGAAAAACCCACTAAGTTTTTAGCGGTCCTTTTCTTTTGGTCCAAAAAATAACGATCAAGCCTTGTGAAACGCGTTTTGAAAGAAGCTTGCCGTAAAAAAGATCGGATCGTACTTGCTCCTTGGGTTGTTTCTGCAAAATGAGCGATAGAAGGTGAGCGACTGGCTGAAAGTTCGCGACGAATTTTTCGCAGGCGATCGCGATTCAATCTGTAGACTGTAAAATTCATCAAGATAATAAAAACGACAAAAATTAAAAAAATTGGACTGGCTAGGCTGATCAAAAGAACCATTAAAAAAAGGTCCATAATAATTGAAATAAATTCTGCCAGTGGGCCTCCGAAGTAGCGAAAGACATTGCCATAATCACTAGAGAATCGGGTGATGATACGTCCCGCAGGGGTGGTGTCGAAAAAACGCATCGCGTACCGTGAAGTTCTTAAAATCACTTCATCATGAATGATCGAGACCGCCTGGGCCGAGGTTCTAGAAAAAACAGTTCTAAACACCAAAGTCATTACAAATCCCAAAGTCGTCATCAAGGCTAACAGAAGAACATAATCACGATCGCTAAAGCCCTGCAAAAAATTTGGAATGGGACGACAGATCTGGGGCGCCTTGCAGGTGGAATCGATCCAATAACCGATGATATTCGTGTTTCCGAGCAGAAGACTTCGACCGACGAGTCCCAGCAGAAGTGAGGAAACAATTTTTACCAAAAATGGCCTGTAAGCCATATTTAAAGTTTGATAAACGGACTGCTTAAATGAGCCTTTTTCAGTGGGTTCACCCTGGTTCATGGGACCCCGCTTGTTCAATAGTCTTAGTATAGTTTCTAAATTGAGCATTCGATTTTAGCAGTTCTTGATAGGTGCCTGCTTGTAAAATTTTTCCATGCGACATAAAAAAAACCCGGTCGACATGCTTTAAGACAGAAAGTCGATGGGTGACTAGAATTCGTGTTTTATCTTTCCAGGCCCCTTTCAGTAAGCTGTCTAAAATCTTTTCTTCAGTATTGACATCTAAAGCGCTCAAGCAATCATCAAGAAGTAAAATGGAGGTTTTTAAAAAGTTCACCCTTGCTAAGCTGACACGTTGTTTTTGTCCCCCGGATAAGTTAACTCCGCGTTCCCCGATCTCAGTTTCAAGGCCATGAAAGATATCTTCATCTTTTAATTCAAATTGCGCCAAGCGAAGGGAATCAATAATTCCGGGATCTTCGTCTGTCGGAGTGTCGTACAAGAAGGCCACATTTTCACGCAAAGTCGCGCTCATGATAAAACCTTCTTGCGGAACAAAAGAAAACTTTTTTCGAGTTTGATCAGCAGTGGATTGCAAAGCATCATTTCCAAAAATTTGATATTTTTTAAATTGAGCGGCGGTTTCTCTGATTAAAGAAAGAAGCAGCATTGATTTACCAGAGCCAACTTCACCCACAATAGCGACAAATTCGCCGGCATTTAAACTGAAGTTAATGTCATGAAGAATGGGTTTATTATTTATCGATAAATGAAGACCTTTGATTTCCATCGCAAGTTCTGAGGTCTCAGAGGGCTGGTGTATTTGGCTGTCGAGATAAATTTTTTCCTCGCCTTGAGTTTCTAAAAACTGACTGAGTCTTTTTAACGAAGTCCATGAATCAAAAGCAAAAGTAAAGAACCATGGCATTTGACGAAAGGGCCGGGTTAAAAAAACTGTCAGAATCCAAAGCAGAGCCATCATTTCGCCAGAGGTCAGTTTTTCGGTCGAAAAAAAGACCAAGGATCCCAGCGTGACGACATTCAGAGCAAAGGTCACAGTGGATGAAATGGCATTCATAATTTGACCATTGGTCACCATTTTAATTCGATTGGTCGTTTCCGTTCGGCGCACCATAAAAATTTGATTTTCAAAATAAGGAAGCCAGCTTAAAATTCGAATGGTGCGAATATTCTGCACCCATTCATTCACTAAGCCGATTCTTTCGGCCGCCAGTTTTTTAAAATTAAAAAAGAATGTCGACTGACGAAAGGCCATCGCCGTGTTGATCGCGGTCACTAAGATCATCACAGAAATCGTGGGCCAAAGGGGAATATCAAAAACCAGAGCAATCGCAAAAGGGGCTAGTAGTAATGGAAACACTGTGGAAGCCCCTGTCGGAAGAGTTTGCTCTAAAAAAACGGTGGCTCCAGGAATATCGGTGGCGTAAATCGACACGATCTCGCCCACAGGCAGCTGACTCATGGTATCGATTCGAAGACTGAGCATTTTATTATAAAGTCGGTCGGCCAAGATCCTCTGCATGATCAAGGCTTCACGGTAACCCAAATAGTTGGTCAGCTGAATGAAAGCTTGGGCCGTCAGCAAGCAAATAAAAGCTGCAAAGATCAACCAAAGAGGCCGGTCCATTGGCAGGAGATGAGCCACATGGCTGATTTTTTGTCCCGTGATCGAATCAATAAATTCTTTTTGAAAATAGGGCGCCATCAAGCCGAAAAAAGAAGCCACCAATGAAACGAAAAGGATTAAAATTCTTGCCCAAAGCCGAGTTCGAATGACTTCAATTAAAAGTTGAAAAGGTTTGGACATCCCTTACAACGCATCACTCCTGAACCATCCTGTCAAGCTTCGTCGCGCTCCCTGACTGGGCAAAACTTCGTGCGGAAAAAGATCACTGCGAAAAAGCACCAATCGTCCACCGAAAGGCACTATTTTTTCCAAGATACTTTTAGAATCAGACGTATATAAAACAAGTTCTCCACCATTATTTTTTGGCCAATCAGAATTTAAATACAAAACTAACGAAATCTTTCGGCACGGGTCGCCGTTCGCTTGATCCCAATGTTTTTGGTAGCCAGGGCCTGCGGGGTAGTAGGCTAGATGGGCTTCGAATTCAGTAATACCACAATAAAAGGTTTCATTCAAAAAAGGCGACCATTCTTTAAGTTCGGACCATGTTTTTCGAAAAGCCACTGGGCTTTTTTGATCCAGCCAAAAAGTCCAATCACCCCGCGTTTGTTCTTGGAATAATTGATCTGCAATCTGTGCTTTTGAAAAGGCCTTTTCCGTCAGCAGCGACTCAAACTCTTGATTGAGCCCTTGCATTTCAGAAGGCGTCAAAGCTTCGTCAACGATAATATAGCCTTGGTCAGCAAAAGTATTGATCTGAGAGGGCGTTAAAAAAATCATAAGGGATATTTACATCGACGGCGGACTGGTGGACAATCTTTAAATGACTTCTGGAAAGATCTCTCGTCGGCGATTTATGCAGTCTTCTGTAGCCGCTGGTGTTGGTGCCAGCCTGCTGCCTGGTTGCGCAATGATGGACCGTTTCTTTGGCCTAGAGAAATCAAAACTAGATCAAGAAGTCCTGGTGATCGGGGCTGGGGCCGCTGGTTTGATGGCGGCCTATGAATTAAAAAAAGCGGGGATTCCTTTTCGTTTGTTTGAGGGCAGTGGACGCATTGGCGGACGGGTTTATACATTAGAAAATTTTGATTCGGATGGGCATGTTGCTGAACTGGGCGCCGAATATTTTGAAGAGGACCACAAATTAATTTTTGATCTATGCAAGGAATTGAATCTTCCGATCGATGAAGTGAAGTGGGATCGCGGGCTTGAAAAACAACTGACTTTTAGCCGTGGAAAAATTTTAACCACAAAAGAGACGAACTCACGTCTTCAGAAGCTTTCAAACGAATTAATTCGTATTAAACTTCACCTTGTGGGCGATAGAAATGAAATCATCACACCCTTTAATGTGATGGATTTTCCTCAGGCGCCGGCCTTTGATCAGTTGTCCGTGATGGATCTGCTACAAAGTCTGAAAGACACCGTCGATGCTGAGACCTTATCAATATTTGAGACCTCTTGTGTCGCCCAGTTTGGAAGATCTTTGAATCGGGTCTCAGCGATGCATTTGTTAAACGCATTGGATCTTGAAGCGAAAGGGCAAAAGACCTTGTTTCGAGTGCGGTATGGAAACCAAAGGCTGTTGCGAACTTTGTACGAGCGTGTCGCCAGTGTGATGCCAGATTTTTTTGTGCGTCTTGATTCACCTTTGATTGAAATCCAAGAAAAGCCTAACAGCTTTCAATGCTTTTTTAAAAGCCCTAGCGGAAATAAAAAATTTGAAGCCCGCCAAATTATTTTGGCCTTGCCTGTGAACCAATATAAAAATATTGAAGGCTTTCAAAAACTTCAGATCAGCGACGCCAAAAAAGAATCCGTCACAAAAGTTGAGCTTGCGTCCCACGCAAAAGTGGTTCTGGGATATAAACAAAAGTTTTGGCTGAAACGGCAAGATTTGATGATTGCGAGCCGTGGATCTTTTTTTAAAGAAAATCTTCCGATGATCACTTGGGATGGCAGCCTAGCTCAAGGCGGAACGAAGGGAGTTTTAGCGGCTCTTATCGGGGGGGAGGCCTCCCAATCCTTGGGATCTGGTTATGCTGAACAGATCATTCGAGAACTTCAGGTTTTCAGCCGTTCGTTTAAAAATGAATTCGAAAATAACAGCCATTTGATGGATTGGAAAAAGAAACCCTATTCGGAGGGATCTTATGTCATCTATGGTCCTGGTGATTTTTTGAAATACCATGGTCTTTGGAGTGAGAGTGATTATGGCGGACGACTGGCCTATGCCGGAGAACATTGTCACCTGACTCGGTTCGGGACCCTCAGTGGAGCTTTAGAAAGCGGGCGTCAGGCCGCCGTAAATATGATTGAATCCAGAAAAGGTCAATCAGCTAAGTCGTAAGATTATTTTGCAATACCTGCAGTAGAAATCACCCAGGGGAAAAAAGTCGCTGTTGGAAAAGCTAAAACATAAGCATCAAGCTGTGCGGCCTTATGAAAACTTGATGTACTGATTTCATAAATTTTAGAATCCGTCACGCCATCGGGAAAAGTCCCATCGGCATTTTTCCAGGAAAAATTAGGGTAATGAGAAATCACAACGACGACGATATCGTAAGCCCCACGGAATCCATCTTTATCAATTTGTACTGCTGGAAACTGGACAGTATCACCACTGACGGGACGGGTTTGAGTCATACGAACACTTGAAAGGGCAATCACACTGGCGTCCGCTTGAATGATCGTCGTTTTTTCAAAGCCATAATAAATCGTCGCATATTGACCTAAAAAATTACCTGTTTTTTGTAGTTGAATCGCCGGCACCGTGACAGTGCGTCCCGCTAAAGCCGGAACAGAGTGAAACAAGGAAACAAAAATTCCAGTTAAAATTGCGAATGTGATTGCGATATTTTTCATAACGATTTCCTATCTGAAGTGGGCCGAGGTGTATCAGAGCTAGGTCGGAAATTCAAATACATTACTAAGTGCCCTCGGGGATCAAAGCTTAATTTTTGAAGGTCTAATTTTTGACCCAGGATGGGCGGAGGTAAATCCATTTTCCCATCTAAAACTTCTCTTTGCGTCTTCCAGGTTGCAGAAGAGGCTTTTAATTTGTCTTTAATTCCGGTCATCACTTTTCCAGGAAAAAACGAACCGATAAACGACATGTATTTTTTATCCATCTGAACACTGTTCAGATCAATACTGTGAAGGACGATCGCCATCTCCTGGCTAGGCTGTGAAGGAACTAATTTCGCGATAATATCGAAATCGAGGACAATCGTTTTAGCTAGGGCCATCGAGTTAGGGTCAATCGCTATTTTCACATGAATTTTAATAAATGTTTCCAAGGGCCCTACTTTTTCTCCCACCGGAGTTGGCGCATAATCTAAACTGGGGACGCCCTGAAGTTTGAGCTTGGTATCTCCTTGCGCGAGGTCACTGAAGTAACCGCGCATAAAGCTGAGTTGTAAAACACGGTTCAAGACACCGCGATCAATGCTCATCACTAAATCGTGGGGGATTGCTTCATGATCCAAGTCCGGAGCTCCCCGAGAGCCAAAGCTGGGATTTAACCCAATATTTTGTCGACTGGAAGGGTCTTCAATGTAGGCATTAAATCCAATATATAAGTTATTCTGAAGCTTGAGCTTCTTTAGTTTTAAGCCCCACAAATAATCGCTGCTTTGATCGCCGTCAGGTTTGCCGGCCGCTGAAAGTCTTTGGACTTCTTCGATTTGCCCTTTCAGTTTAGTTTCAGCCATTTGATTCAGTTTCGCTGGCAGATCCTTTTTAGCAAAATCTTTAACGTATTCACGCGCTTTAGAGAGCAGAGTTGGGATCTGGTCCTGAACATATTTTTCAAGACGAGAATTATTAAGTGGATATTTGTGGCCATTCATTTCAACTAACAATTGGGGAATGATCAACCCTTCATATTTGATATCAACAGCCATGCGATCAAAATTTTGATCAAAAGAAAGGACTTCAAATCGCAACTCATCCTGTTGATTGAGGGCGACATAAACAGGTAGACGAATAAACAATGGACTCTGCTGAGAGTTTCCTAGTGTCACTGAAACATTTTTTAATCCCAGTTCGCCCAGCTGCAAATTTTGAGCGTCCCAAACTTTCAAGACATCGACCTGAGCTGTGATTTTCTTAACTTCCAGCTCGATCACAAGGACAGCGCCATCCCGTCGATTGAGTTGGGTCATTAAGACCTGATCTGTTATGACGGCCATGCGACTGATTTCGGCGGCATATTCTGAAGCGCCAATTTGAAAGGCTGGTCTGTGGTCCCTCAAGGTAAATCCGACCAACCATTCGGTCAGCAAGGTCCGAACTTCTTTGACCACTTTAATTGGCTCTGGAAACTTTTTTTCAAGTTCATCCAAGTTGATGGTCGTTGGTGAGATCACGGTCTGCTCGCTAAAGTAGCCCTCTGAAAGGTTAAAGCCCAAATTTGTAATGATTTGGCCAAGGTGCTTCTCAAAAAACTTCTGTCCTGAAGGGGAAATAGACAAGCTGATGGCGCCAGGAATTTCATGTTTGATCGGTAAAATAGGTGTTAAATCAGCCTGGCTGTAGGGCGACACCAAAAAAGTAAGAATAAGTGCGGCCGACTGAAGTATTTTTGAACCTAAAAGTTTCATGAAAGTCCCCTTCTCGGTAGGCATATAATGCAATTCAAAGTCCATTTCAGACGAGCTATATTGCTTTTGGTGATAGGCTTATTGTCTAAGATCTAATCAGGGCGAACCAAGACCCTGTAAGTTTGACAATGTAAATCAGCAAAACTTGGGAAAGTGAATGACGGAATAAAGGCGTCAGATTATCTCAATCTCTGGAGGCCCATTGGCTAAAACGCAAAAAACACGAGCTCCAAAGAAGTTTCATTTTTCCCCAGAGAATATTCTTAAATCCGTGATCCCAACGCCGCAAAAAGACAATGGTTTAAGTCCTGATGAAAAAGTTCAAAAGGTGGAAGAAAAATTTCGCGATATTATGAAGATTCTTGGGCTTGATCTAGAAGATGATTCACTAGTTGATACGCCAAGAAGATTAGCAAAGATGTATGTCTTAGAACTTTTTAGCGGTTTAGAAGTTAAGAATTTCCCAAAAATCACCGTCATTGAAAATAAAATGAAGTACGACCAAATGGTGGTGGTTCAGAATATCGAAGTTCTATCGGTGTGTGAACACCATTTCCAGACGATTGAAGGGCGCGCGACTGTCGCTTATATCCCAGGGCAAAAGGTGATTGGCCTTTCAAAGATCAATCGCATTGTGCAGTTTTTTTCTCGCCGACCGCAGGTTCAGGAGCGGTTAACAAAGCAGATTGCGGACGCCTTAGTTTATATTTTAGGGACCGAAGATGTCGCCGTTCATATGAATGCCAAACATTACTGCGTGATTGCTCGTGGAATACAAGATTCAAGCAGTTCTACGGCGACCTCTGATTTACGGGGCCATTTTAAATCCCGAAAAGAAACTCGTGAAGAATTTCTGATGCATTGTCGCCATCGTCTCAACGAAAATTAAACTGTCATGACGGGTGCGATTAATTCCCGCGTATTTTTAGAAAGACGGGGATGATTCAGAGCCCGCTGCGCTTGGTCCTTCAGCTGCGCTTTCTGAAGCGCAGGCATTTTTGCTATGTAATCAAAAAGTCCACAAATTCGCGCCGCCACCTGAGGATTGATTTCATCAACTTTTAAAATTTGGTCCGTTAAAAATTCATAAACAGCGCCGCCAGAACTGTGGCAAACAGAGGCATTTCCCGTAAAGGCCTTTAGAACGGCATAAACATTATTTGGATTCTTAATGCTGAATTCTGGCTGAGTCAGAAGATTCTGCACGCGTTGGAAGGTGTCTTTACGAGAAGACATAGCTTGAATTGAAAACCATTTATTCATCACTAAGCCGTTGTTTTTCCAAGTGCGCTTAAAATCTTCAAGAGTTTCATCGAAATAAGGGGATTCCGTTCGCGATAAGGACTCTAAAGCCGCCATTTGATCGGTCATGTTTTTAGCGCTTTTATATTGATTCAGAGCCGCCTGAATGGCAGCGGGTTTTCCTGAATCAACCCAAAACATTAAAGCCATATTTTTTAACTGTCTTCGCCCTGCAGAAGCAAAATCATTCACCTTATTTTCAAAGGCTGAATATTGATAATAAAGTTTTTCAAATTCGTCAGAAAAAGTTTGCCCGATATATTGCTGAGCCCACCTCTGAGTTTTTAAAAAGTGATCAGCATCAAAAGTTGTTTCTTTTTGAATCAAAATTCTTTCTGAGGGAAGCTCGAGCATCAAAGCCTTAAAGGCGGGGCTCATTGAATCATCCCTTAATATACTTTGGTAGGCTTCGCAAAAGGCTCCGTCCGCTTCAGGCTGGTGGCCTTGACGAATCTGCTTTAAGGCTTTTTTCAAAAATTGGATTCCTAAAACCATCGAGGCTTCACGGCGATTGAAGCCATCGGTATCTTTTGTCATTAAAAAGAAAAGATCATGATCAGGCCTATCCCATTTTAGATTCACAGGCGCCGAAAACTGGCGCAGTAACGACAGGACAGGGCGAGATGAGATATCTGAAAAAGTCAGATCCATTTTGGAGCTCTTCAGCTCAATTAATTTTTGTCCTTCGCTATTTCTAGAAATCTTGTCGCTATGGATATCAAACAGATGTCCATCTGATTTAAAAAGTTCGAAAGACAATGGAATGTGCAGGGGTTGGCCCGTTTGCTCAAGATGCAAATGATACTGTTTTTGGTCGTCATCATAGCTTTCAGTGACTTGAACAGTCGGAGTCCCTATTTGGGAGTACCAAAGACGGAACTGGCCCCAGTCCCTTTTGTTAGGTTCTGCAATGGCTTGAACGTAATCTTCGATAGTGACGGCGTGACCATCATGTTTGCTAAAATAGTTATCCATGCCATTTCTAAAACCTAAGCGGCCGACCATCGTGCTCATCATACGGATGACTTCAGCGCCTTTTTCGTAAATCGTTGAAGTGTAGAAATTATCGACAGCATAACAAGATTCCGGACGGACGGGGTGGGCATTTGGACCCGCATCTTCAATAAATTGTCGTTCGCGCAAATCGCTGACATCATTAATTCTTTGAATAGCAATATCGGTTAAATCGGCCGAAAATTCTTGATCTCGAAAAACGGTCAGACCTTCTTTTAACGATAAATGAAACCAGTCCCGCAAAGTGACTCGGTTGCCAGTCCAATTATGAAAATATTCGTGGCCGACAACGGATTCTATCCTATGAAAATCAAGGTCGGTGGCTGTATTTTCGTCGGCTAAAACTAAACGGGAGTTAAAAATATTAAGGCCCTTGTTTTCCATGGCACCCATATTAAAATCATCGATCGAGACAATCATAAAATCATCAAGGTCATATTCCAGGCCAAATCGTTCTTCATCCCACTTCATCGCGTGTTTGAGCGAGCGCATGGCGTGGTGACACATATTCTGTTTTCCATGGGGAGCATAGATTTCTAGATTAATTTTTCGCTGGGTCATGGTTTGGAATTCATCCCGAATCACGCCTAAATCACCCGCCACCAAGGCAAACAAATAGCTCGGTTTTTTAAAGGGATCTTCCCACTCGGCCTGATGTCTGCCATCGCCAAGATCTTTTGAGGACAAACGATTTCCATTGGATAAAAGCACTGGAAAAGTTTTTTTATCAGCTCGGATGGTCACATGATACTTGGTCATCACATCAGGTCGGTCCAAGAAATAGGTGATGCGTCGAAAGCCCTCGGCTTCACACTGAGTACAAAGGAATCCGCCAGAATAATAAAGTCCTGTTAATTCCGTATTGGCTTTGGGATTAAAGTGGGTGGTGATTTTAAGTTCGAATTTATCAGGCACATTCTTTAAAATTAATAAAGAGTCCGTTTTTTCATAATCAGATGATTTTAAAAGATGCCCATCAAGTTCAATTAAAATCAGTTCTATTTTTTCGCCGTTAAGTTCAAGGGTCGCCGACGGCGTCTTTTTTTTAAAAGACATGGTGCTTAGGACTGTTGCAGAATCTTCTTTCAGGTCAAATTCCAGGTCGATGTCTTCGATTTCGAAGTCCGGAGCGCGATAATCTTTAAGATAGATTTTTTCCATTTGAAGTCCTCTAAATAGAATGGCTTTATTTGTATCTTAGCCTTGGGCGACTTTCAAGGAATCTAAGCCTTTGCAAATGGCGGCCAATCGGGCGACATCATGAACTTTATCAGCGGAAACGCCCAAGGCCCTAATCGCTCTTTCGTGCGAGCTGACGCAAGTTGGACAGCCATTAACGATGGAAACAGCCATCGACATCAATTCGAAGTTTTGTTTTCCTGTTTGCGGTTTCATTAAGCTTTGCATTCTTAGCCCAGCGCGCGAATACTCTTCGACTACTTCGGGACTTAAGAAACTTCTAAATTTATAATAAATATTATTCATTCCCATAATCCCAGCTACTTCCGCAGCTTCCTGGATTTGTTCGGGAGCTAAGCCCATTAAAGCTAATGCTGTGCGAGCTAAAGACATCATTTCTTTATTTTGCAGCGTTGTCGCGACCGCTAGCAAATTCATAAATCTTTCAGCGGGTTCCAAAGAACTGTCCAGCATCAACTTTTTAAAGTTCAATGATAGATCGCTAAAAATAGAAGAGTCATGAATTCGGTAATCTTTTTCTAAAAATGAATCAACAATATTTGAAAAGTCCATTGAGTCTCCAGAGGACGGCCTAACAAGGGCTAGAAAAAAATTCGTCGCAAGATTTATCCAAGAGTGGCTTGACCCTTTTCCCAATTGCAGGGGCAAAGTTCATCACTTTGTAAGGCATCAAGTGTCCGCAAAACTTCTTTTACATTGCGGCCCACAGATAAGTCATTCACTGAAACCCAGCGAATGATGCCTTCAGGGTCGACGATATAAGTTGCTCGCAAAGGGACTAAGTCTTGAGGATGAAGAATTCCCAAGGCCGCTGTCAGTTCCTTTTTATTATCAGCTAACATCGGAAATCCCAAGTTAGCTAAATCAGGGTGTGTGTTTCTCCAGGCCAAATGCACGAATTGAGAATCGCAGCTCAGACCAAAGAGTCTGGTTTCCCGAGCTTGGAAATTTTTTAATTCTTTATTGAATTCACCGATTTCGGTCGGACAAATAAAGGTGAAGTCCATGGGCCATGCAAAATAAACGGCCCATTGTCCCGTGGCGTCCTTATTTGAGATCTCGGCAAATTCCTTGCCCTTTTCACGGGAAACACAGGCTTGCATTTTAAATTCTGGAAATTTTTGAGTGATACTTAACATCTTATTCTCCTTTTAGTTTTTTACGGATCCTCTGAAGGTCACTTCAAAGTCATTCACTTTAAATTTTTTTTGTAAAATAAAATTAAATTTTATATCTTCCGGTGAAATATCAAAAAGTTCGCCGGTTTTTTCATCTATAAAATGATGGTGATCAAAAATGTTTGCATCATAGATCATTTTTTCTGATTGAGACAGGCGGAAAGATTTGAGCAGCTTTGCTTCGACCAATGTATTTAAAGTATTATAAATCGTCGCTAAACTAATTTTTGCTAGATTTTTTTCAGCCCAATTATGCACATCTTCAGCTGTTGGATGATTAGCTTCGCATAATAAAAAATGAAAGAGCGAGATTCTTTGCAAGGTCGGCTGAACGCCAGCGGTCGACAGTTTTGCGGCTATTTCAGAAAGTGAATAAGATTTTTTTCTATGATTAGAATTCATCTGGAAATGGAATAATTCTAAACTTAGAAGATGTCAATAGCTGCACATAGCTCGGCAAAATTATTTTCAATGAAAAGCTTAGAGTTTAGAAACTGCCCCACTTAAGTGTGCTTAGTGCAGACTAACGCCTCATGATTTTTGTCTAATTCTAGGGATTTAAGTGTTTCGTTGTTACCTTTCGAATTCCTATGGAATTCGAAAGGACGCAAGGAGAGGATAAGCCTCTAGGATCACTGATCTTATTCGACGCGCGAGTTAAAGCAAGCACACTCAAGTGGAGCAGTTTCTAGAATTTAAAATCAACTGAGTTTCCGACTTGATCCTGAAGGTCACGAAGTTCCACTTTGATTCGGCGCTTTTTCCAGTCAATAAAAGCCAAGCCAAAATTTTCAGCCTGAATCGGCTTACCGATATAAGTGGCATCTTTTTCTTCCAACTGACTAGGTCGGTTAATAGAACTTGCCGTCACATCAAAGAGAGGACCAAACCCAGAAATATCGGCTTTAGCTATTGTGCCAATATGTCGATCGCCACTGATTATCAGAGTATTCCTAGCCCCATGTTTTTTAATAAGATCAAAAAGTCTTTGGCGTTCGGTAGGAAAATTGGCCCACTTTTCAAAACCATGATCTTTGGCAATGACTTGAATCCCTGAAACAATAATTCGCAAGTCAGCAGGTCTTTGCAATTGATCATCCAGCCACAACCATTGCTCTTCACCAAGAACCATTTTAGTGGCATCTTTTTCATCCCACGGGTCGTATATATGCAACGGATTTTGGGGATCATCAGCTTTTTTTAAAGGGCTTCGGAAATAGCGAGTGTCCAGCATAATCACCTGCAAAAGGGGCTGCTTTTTTAAAATCCGCTGTTTTCTTCGGCGGCCAGGATTTGTTGTCGTATTTCCGCCAATATATTTAACATGGTAAAGCCCGCCCTGGTTCCAGCTGATGCTGTCTTTAATATATGGGAAATGTTTTAAAAACTCTTTTTTATAAAGATCTTTTTCTGGGTTGTCGGCACCCCCATCATTTTTTCCTGAATCATTATCGTCCCACATGGCCATGACTGGGACGGCTTCTCGGAAGGCGCGATATTCTGGAATCTTGCTTAATTTTTTATATTGCTCGGCCACGGGTCTTTGTTCGGGGGAGGTTGCGTAAACAATATCTCCGTCAAAGATGAATAAATCTGGATTGTGTTTTTGAATCACAGACCAAAGGGGCTGCGGGGCATCCTGATTGGCACATGATGAAAAGGCAACGATTTCCGGGGGCGTTGAATAGTCGATTCCCCGGGGAACTAAATTAAAAGCCGATGGAATTGGACGCGTGACCGTCATATTATTCGTTGTCGTCGTTGTCAGTGTCGACTTTTCGCCACTGACAGCCGCTGCGCCATCGCTAGATCTGGAAAAATGCTGGCAGCCTGATAACAAACCAAGAATCAGGAGCAGACCGGATGCCGCTTTTAAATAAACAGTCACTTTAGAAAACATTTTATGAAACTCCAAGCGTACTTTAAGGGCGCGCTGTCAGGGGTTGAACTTGTCGTTGAGCAGCCCCGACGTACTCACTTAAAGGGCGGATAATTCGATTATTGGCCCTTTGTTCCATAATGTGCGCAGACCATCCGGTCGTGCGAGCCATCACAAAAATAGGAGTAAAAAAATCGATTTCAAAACCCATCATAAAATACGCGGGTCCTGCCGGAAAATCTAAATTTGGATAAATATTTTTCTTATTCACCATCACGTTTTCTAAGGATTCATACATTTTCATCCACTTAGATTCGCCCGTCACTTCAGCCATTTTTAGTGCATATTTCTTCATCGTCGGAACACGGCTATCGCCTTTTTTATAAACGCGATGACCGAAGCCCATGACTTTGCGCTTATTGGCTAAGGCATCAAGCATCCATTGTTCAGCTTTGGCAGGATCAGCGATTTCTTGCATCATCAGCATGACTTGTTCGTTGGCACCGCCATGCAAGGGGCCTTTCAGTGCACCAATACCAGCGACGGTGGCCGAATAAATATCAGACTCAGTCGAAGCGACAACCCGAGAGGTGAAGGTCGAGGCATTGAAGCTATGCTCGGCGTACAAAATTAACGACACGTCGAAAGCTTTAACAACTTCCTTTTGGGGAATTTGACCAAAGCACATATTAAAAAAGTTTTCAGAAATGCTTAATGAGGATTTCGGCGGGATAAATTCCAAGCCTTTTTTAAAACGATAGTCTGCGGCAATCATCGTTGGAATTTTTGCTAACATGCGAATGGCTTTATCTAAATTTGTGGCGGGTGTGGCATCCCAAATTCTGTCATCTTCGCAACCGATAAAGCTCACGCCCGTTCGGATGGAATCCATCGGGTGCGCTTTTTTTGGTAAAAGTTTGATCATGCTCAGGCAGTCTTTTGAAATGTCTCTGTAACCGCGCTCTTTCTTTTCAAAATCTGCCAGCTGTGTTTGGTTGGGAAGTTCGCTATGATACATTAAATAGGCGACTTCTTCGAAGCGGCAGTTTTCAGCCAAATCTTGAACAGGGTAGCCGCGATAAACTAGAGAATTGGTTTCGGCGTTCACTTTCGAAACTGAAGACGTGTCGATCACAGCGCCCTCTAGGCCTTTTTTGGTATTTACTTTTTCGGGTTCTGGAACATAATCAGGATTTACATATTCTGCCATAATGGTCTCCTTAAAGCTTAAAATTAAAAATACTTTGATCGAAATCGTTATACTCTTCATAACGAGTCAATTCGTAAAGTTCTTTGCGCGATTGCATCTCATCTTGATGGGTGGCAAAAGATCCTTCTTGAATCAAATGATCAAGCCCGCGTTCGACGGCTTTCATCGCCAATCTTAAGGTTGAAACAGGCCAAATCACCATATTGTAACCCAAGTTTTGCAAAGCTTGGGTTGTTAAAAGTTTTGATTTTCCAAACTCTGTCATATTTGCTAACAAGGGAACGGAAATGGCTTTTCTAAAAGCATCAAATTCTTTTTCATCTTGCAAGGCTTCTGGGAAAATCATTTCGGCCCCGGCATCAACATAAGCCTTGGCACGATCGATGGCTTTTTCAAGACCTTCTGAAGCCCTTGCATCTGTGCGAGCAATAATCAGAAAGTTTTTGTCCAACTGTTTGCCATTCACCGCTGCCGATATTTTTTTGAGCATGTCTTCTTTTGAAATGAGCGATTTGCTGTCCAAATGACCGCACCGTTTTGGATTCATTTGATCTTCCAGATGACATCCAGCTAAACCTAGCTCGATCAGCTCTTGGACAGTGCGAGTGACGTTCATGGGTTCGCCAAAGCCTGTATCAATATCAATGATCGAAGGTAGTTTTGTCGCCCGGGCAATCATGCGGCCGCGTTGAGCCACTTCAGACATGGTGGTTAATCCAATATCGGGGTAACCCAAATCATTGGACAGAACAGAGCCTGAAATATAAATGCCTTCAAAACATTTTTTTTCAATCAACATGCTGCACAGAGGAGAAAAAGATCCTGGAAAGCGAAGGATCTTTCCGCCGCGGAGGCCCTCGCGCAGTCTTTGGCGTTTTTCGTTGGCTGAAGCAGCTGGAAATAGCATTAGAATATTCCTTTGGTGTCGCGTTTATTATGGATTAATTTTTCGATGGGCATTTGCACATTCAATTGCTGAAGCTCGGCGGCTGTCAGTTCTGGAAGTCTTTCGACCAGACTGATAAAACGATTGCGCTCATCTTTGCTGATTAATTCTTCCGTTAAAAGATCAAACTTTCGAAGATAGTCTGGCCGCTTAAAAGGTTTCGCCCCTGCTGGATGGGCGTTGGCAAGACCTAACTCATCAGTCAGTTTTTCGCCGTTATTAAAAATAATTTCGACGCGGCCTCCGAAGCGTTTTTTATTCGGATCTTGATCATGATAGGCTTGTGTCCACTGCGGATCTTCAAGAGTTCGAATTTTGTGCCATAATTTGATGGTATCCGGGCGCTGGGCCCGCTCTGGAGCGTAGGATTTGACATGATGCCAAGTCCCGTCCTGTAAGGCGACAGCAAAAATATACATGATGGAATGATCTAAGGTTTCACGAGACGCTTTTGGATCCATTTTTTGTGGATCCCCTGCACCAGTGCCAATCACATAATGAGTGTGATGGGATGTGTGAATCACAATTTCTTGAATATCTTCGAAGTTCGAAATTTTGCTTTTCATGCGCGCCGCTAAATCAATCAAAGCTTGCGACTGATATTCCGCCGAATGTTCTTTGGTGTAAGTTTCAAGAATGGCGCGTTTTTCTTCACCAGCTTCTGGCAGAGGAACCTCATATTTCCCGTCTTTACCGTCTAGCATATAGGCGATCACCGAATCTTCGCCTTCGTAAATGGGAGAAGGTGCCCCTTCGCCGCGCATCACTCGATCAACGGCTTCAA
Organism: Pseudobdellovibrionaceae bacterium; assembly: GCA_043779185.1. Lineage (GTDB taxonomy): Bacteria > Bdellovibrionota > Bdellovibrionia > Bdellovibrionales > Bdellovibrionaceae > JAYWDA01. The sequence goes on along the minus strand of JAYWEQ010000094.1, from coordinate 1,929 downwards.
TAGCTAATTTTCCAGAGTGGGCTGGGGCATAAGCCTTCCAAGAAGAAATTTCTCCTTTTCGAGATTGTCGCGTGGTGAAAGAAACATGCACGGCTTGCTGGATCGCTTGGTAAATAATTTCCGTGGGAAGTTTTAGCATGGTCCCTAAGCCTGCGGCCGTAGCGGGGCAAAGATGGGCGATATGATCTTTTTTATGCTTATGAAGACAAATGCCTTTGACAAGGTCGACATGGATTTCATAACCAGTCACGATTCCGCGAATCATGTCTTGGCCTGTTTTTCCTAATTGCTGAGCCACTGCTAAAATAGGCGGGATATTATCGCCGGGATGAGAATAATCAGCAGCTAAAAAAGTATCATGATAATCCAGCTCTCGAACGGCGGTGCCATTCGCCCACGCGGCCCACTCAGCACAGAATTTTTGATTGTTTGGTAAGCCAAATAATGTGGCCCCCCCTTCACGAGGATGGGCCAAAGCTTGGGCGCGAGCCGAGGCAACAGGTCCACGATTTAAAGAAGCGACAGCGACAGAAGCGTTATCAATGATTCGATTGATCACCATATCGATCACATCATTCTTGATAGGAGTCGGATCAGCGGCCATGGCTGCCATCTTCCAAGCCAACTGTTCTTTACGCTCTAATTTTTCTTTGGAGGGATAAACGCGGACTAAGTGTTTTTTCATACAAGCCTCGGTGGTTTGATCAAAGTTCCATCAAGCTAGCGAGGGGGGGTAAACCAGTCAAGAATGAATTAAAAGGTTGCTGATTAAAAGGTTCCAATGGAAAGATGAAAGCGCCAAGGCTCTTCATTTTCGCGACGGTCTAACTTCCAGCCAAACTCTAGATTCAAAGGACCGACAGGGGTGTTGTAACGCACGCCAAAGCCCACCGAGTCACGGTAGTTATCTAAAAATTTAAGTTCATCAATTTCGACATAGCCGCCGTCGTAAAAGACGGCTCCGGAAATGGCGCCCCACAAGGGAAATCGAATTTCCGATTTGATAAGACCTGTTTTCGCTCGCGTTTTCAGCAAAAAAGGATGAATCGAATCATCTTGCAAATCAGAATGGCTTGGGAAAACTTCGGAGGTACCTGCCTCAAAGCCCCTTAAGGTGGACTCGCCGCCCAAAATAAATCCTTTTTTATCGTAGGGAACGCCGCCTTCTGGGAGGCGATTTAAGTTTTCAATATAGCCCGCTCGAAAGGAATTGGCCCAGACCCAAGGCCCTTCGGCCAAATACAAATAATGCTTAAAGGTGGCCGTGGTGCGCCAGTACTCTATTGTTTTAGAACTGCGTAAGGCTGGGGATGCGTACTCGGCACTTAAGCGAGTAAAAGTGCCTCGCGTCGGATTAAAAATATTATCACGATAATCAAAGTCAATGGTTGGACCCGTGGACCCAATGTCGATTAAAGTTTCTTCGACGGTGGATCTTGAATCAATCGGAAAATCTCGGACTGTTGCAATCGAGAAAATATCCCATCCTCCGACGATATGTGATGTGAAATCCTTTTCAAAAGAGCCCGTCGTTTGATTGACTTCCGTGCCTTTGCGCAGATCATAATCGGTCACGGCCTTTGAGCGTGACACATTGATTCGGCCGCGGACTCGAGTGTTGAAAAGATAGGGCTCCAAATAACCAACGGTGACTTTGTTTTCAAAGTATTTAAGATCAACCACATTATAGTTTCCTTCAAGTCGGAGCGAAATTCCTCGACCCGTTCCCAATAAGTTCCTGTAACCAACGCCGCTGTAACCCCTGAGGGTTAAGCCCCTCTCATTGGTAGCGCCTAGGCCCATGGTAAAAACACCGGGCTCGCGCTCGGTCACGCGGACGATCAGAGTTCTTTGCGCAACCTTGGTTTTTTCCTCTAAAGTTTTAATTTCAACGCTGGAAAAATGTCCGACTCTTTGTAAACGGGCAAT
>JAYWEQ010000093.1:0-8254 GCA_043779185.1 Pseudobdellovibrionaceae bacterium | reverse complement strand
CGCGCGTCGAATAAGATCAGTTATCCTAGAGGCTTATCCTCTCCTTGCGTCCTTTCGAATTCCATAGGAATTCGAAAGGTAACAACGAAACACTTAAATCCTTAGAATTAGACAAAAATCATGAGCCGTTAGTCTGCACTAAGCACACTCAAGTGGGGCAGTTTCCAAGTCTTAAACTTAAATCATTTTAAAATACGGGTGTTAATGGCTGGTTCGTACAGGGCCATTCCAGGTTTTAAATTTGCTATAATCTTATCTGCGGCTTGGTCTATCGTGTAAATAGATGTGTCGATTAAAATATCATACTGAAGGGCGCTGACTTCTTCATATTGAGCTCGAGCTGTTCCTGGCTGTCGATCGCTTCTTAATTTCTCGCGCGCCTCAATAATTTTTAAAGGTGCCGTAACGCCAACAAAATAAATATCGTAAGGTCTTAAAGCTTCTGCTATTTCTGCAGTCTGTTGGACGCCTTTTAAGACATGATCAATGATCATAAAATCAATGGCCTTTGCGTAACAGCCTAATGCCTGGTTGAATCCAGAAAGGGATCGGTCAATTATTTTCAAATCCTCTGGCTTGTCCATATTAATTTTTAGGGGCATCGACGACTCAAGAAAGCGATCGGCTCCAAGAAAAAAATAGGGTTCCGTTAGCTTCTCTAAAAGTTTCTGAGCAATTGAAGTCTTTCCAGAGCTAGAAGTTCCATTTAATAAAATAATCATTTTTAGAGATTAACCGCTAGAGTAAAATAGAAGCAAGTTTCAAAAAGCATTCATCAGTTCCTGCAAAAATATTTCGCCTCTTTTTAGTTTTCTAAATTCAGGCTTATAAACCACGCAGATTTTATCTTCGAAAACAGGAGCATCTCGTAACGGGTGAACCTTGATGTTGGAAAGCGCCTTCACGACTCGTTCAGGTAAAATTGCGTAGCCCACTCCCGCGTTCAGCAGCTGCGCGATCACTTCCAAGCTTGAGCTTTCGATGGTTCGTTTGAAATGAAGACCCTTTTTTTCAAGTTTCGATAAAATATCCTGACTTTGATTCAATGAGGGTTCCATTAAAAGAATATCAGGATTTGCACAGGCCTGAGGAACCCAGATTGTGACTTTGTCTCGAGCTAGCTCTTTGATAATCAGGTCAGGGTGCCTGTTCGGATTCACCGCAAAAGCCACATCTAGCTGTGAACTGACCACCATTTCAGTCATATGCCTAGAAAGACCATGAGTCAGAGATATTTTTAAGTCCGGATAATTTTTTAAAAGCGCCGGTAAAAATAATGGCAAAGTGTACTGAGCAACAGCCGTGTGACAACCTAGACGGATTCGCCCTTTGGCGACAGAAACCTCTTCGTTGACTGAATTTAAAACAGATTCCCAGGATTGCAAAAGCTCTTGCGATTTTTCAAATAAATTCTGCCCTGCTGGGGTCAGGCTTAATCCCTTTTTTGACCTTAAAAAAAGAAGATGTCCCAATTCGTCTTCAAGACGTTTCAAACTGTGCGACAGTGTCGGCTGAGTGACGCCAAGTCGTTCAGCCGCACGAGACATATGCTGGGTCTTTGCAAGTTCAATAAAGTATTTAATGGCTTCTGGATTAATCATTAAATCTATCTATCATAGACGAATTTGAAATTCATTATATTAATATATGTAAATCTCCTACAAATTGTTTCAACAAAGGAGAGTGATATGAATCGTCGTCATTTACTTAAAACAGGAATCGTGGCCGCCGGAGGAATTTTAGCTCTTAATAAGGCTCCGGCGCAGGTCAAGCAAGCTTGCCAAACGGCTTTGACGCCTGTTCAACCCGAAGGGCCCTTTTATCCGGTCATTGACCAGCTAGATAAAGATGCTGATTTGGTGATTGTTCAGGGTCGCCCGGTGCCAGCGACTGGTGAAATTGTTTTAGTTCAAGGCCAAGTCACCGATCAATTTTGTCAGCCCGTCTCTGGCGCTCTGGTCGAGATTTGGCAAGCCTGCGAAAGTGGTCGCTACAACCATCCTTCCGACACTAACACCGCAAAGCTAGATCCTAACTTTCAATATTGGGGGAAAGCGGTGACCGATACAAAAGGAAATTATCTTTTTCGAACGATTCTGCCGGGAGCCTATCCTGCTCGCGCAGATTGGATTCGGCCACCCCACATTCACTTTAAAATCAGTCAGCTGGGCTATAAGGAATTGATCACTCAGATGTTTTTTGCAGGACAAGAATTAAATAGCCAAGATCTTATTTTTCAAGATCTTTCTAAAGATGAACAAAAGCTTGTCGTGGTTGATTTTAAAAAAGACAGCCAACATCCACACCCCATCGGAATCTTTAATATTCAAATTTTAAAATTAATTAGAAAGAGCTAATTCATTTTGGTCTTTCCAACAAAGGAGAATTTATGAAAACTGTTTCCGCATTATTTTCGATCTTATTGGTGGCAGCCAGTGCTTCCGCAGAATTAGATAAAAACACGATTATTTCTGAGCGCACCGTCACAATAAATGTCGATATTTCAAAGGTGAAGGTTCGTCTGTCCAGGTCTGGATATGTCGACCCTGTTGTAAAGATATTGGTTCCAGAATTGGCGGATGTGACACTTTTGAACCATCGCAATGGTTCGGAAGGTGCGCCCTGCATGGCCACCTTCGATACAATATTTCCAGAGGCCGTTGTACAGAATAATCCTTCCATCGAATCCGTTCAGATGAATATTACCTTAGAAAAGCTGCCAACGATCAATCCGACCACTCAGCTTTGCGATATTATTCTGACCGAAACGATTCGCACCCATATTCGAGGATTTAGTTTTACCCACGAAAAAAGCGACGTCATTGCCAGCCGTGCAATCGCCGATTGTCGGTAGCGGACTTGTTAAGATGCTGGCTCATTATTAACTCACTGACCTCCACACGCGCGAGCTGCGCTCAATCGTTCATCGAAGTTAGGAAAGTTTCCAGCCGTATATTTCACACAGTCTAAAGAAGCATTTCTGCAAGCCAAGGCCGCCGTTTTTCTTTCGTCAGTTGAAGGAAAATCGCCAGCGACAAATTTCATGCAGTCAGTGTCTATATTATTCCGACAGGATTCGGCAGCAGCCACTCTTTCATCAAAATTGGGAAAATTTCCAGCTACATATTTAGCGCAGACGGCATTGTAATTTCCGGCGCAGGCTCTGACGGCTCTCAATTTGTCATCCGTCGATGGAAATTCACCCGCCACAAAAACAATACACTCTGAATTAGGCCGAGGTGGTTGCACCGGGCAATACTCGCCATCTAGGGGAATAAAATCTGTGGAGGTGTTTTGAAACTTTGATTCAGTAATTAAGCTTTTTTTCATCAAAAAGAATGAGGCTTTTTTTTCAAGACGAGTCATTGCCGAAGAACCCCAAGACCCAACACCGCTAGTTAAAATGAATAACAACAAAACCTTTTTCAGATAGCCCATATATCCCCCTTAACCGAAGTCAGCGGAAGGAATTGCAAGAGATATGCCGTAGATTCATGGAATCAATTTGTCACCAGTAGGATTTGCTATGAACTTATGGATAAAAAAAACGAGCCCTTCGTGGGCTCGTGGATGATCGAATTAAAATCTTATTCTTATTAAAAGTTATTGTTTGTGCTTGGAGCTAAAGAACTTGTGCTTGGCACCAACTGTGGAGCTGGTGGTCGGCTAAAGTTCCCGTTATTTTGCGATTGCTGCTGCTGAAGGGTGTTGTTGAATGAATTTGGAGCTACAGGACGGTTGTTTGAATTGTCCCGTGAGTTGCCCATCTCAGGTGTCAATCGATCACCGAAGTGAAGTCTTTTTACCCCGTTATTATTGTTATCAGAAAACTGACTGCGGGTTGGTACCAAGTTTTCACTTCTTGCCGTTGAGCTTGATGAGTTGTTCTGATGGGAATCAAAAAGCTGAGATGTCAGGTCGTCATAATGGTCCATCAACTGGTCACGTAAATCTTCTTCCAGGTAGTTGTGGCTGACGGCTGAAGCTAATCCAATGTCATTTTTCTTTTCTAAAAGATCAGTGACTTTGGGTCCTAGCTCGACTTTCATTTGTTGTAATTCGTTAGCTTGACGGTTCCATGCGTTTCCGTTGCGAGCTTGTTCTTCTAAGGTTCTAGAGCCTTCGAATCTTGCTTTTGCACGATCTACCAGATTCTGCTTACTTTGGATGTTTGAGGCTGCTTTTTTAGCTGCATCTGCCGAAGCTTCGATAATCAGATTCCTAGAGCTTTCAAATTTTCCAGGTAAAGCCTCATGTAATTTCTCGATTTGATCAGCCACTGATTCGCTGAATTTTGAAGCTGATAAAGAAGCCGTGATTTTTTCTTTTACATTTTCTCTTAAAAATTCTTCGACCTTATCTTCGTTTTTCTTAAAGATCTTTTTGTTGTCGCTATCGCGTAACATTGATTTTAAGCCGCGAGTGTAACATTTCAAAGCGGCTTCATCTTTTTCAATTTCGCCACAAGAGTTTTCGACAGAGGCCAACAATTCTTCGGCGCGGTCTTCTTTTTGTTTTGCCGTCATGTCGTCAACAGGGATTGTTGATAAATCGACTTTCTCTTCTTTTGGCATGGCTTTGGTTATGGCTTTTGCTGGAACAGAAGCTCGAATAATTTTTTCGGCCTCATTCATCGATCCTTTTAAATCATCGACGGCGCTGGTGTAGTTGATATCTGAAGTGAACACACCGTTAGCACAAGAAGCGCATATCGATTTTCTTGGATCAGAATCTTTATCAATCACGAAAGTCGCTTTGCCATCGATATTAACGATTGTTGCATCGACTTCAGTGTCACCAATGGTGACTTTGCCTTTATGGCTTAAAACTTTGGCGGCTGGTTTAGGGTCTGTCAGAGCTGGACTGACCAACCCGGTGACTCCACCTTCGGTCGCAAGGGGAAGTACAATTCCCGTTGACGAAAAATCTGATTGGCCCGCAGCTGCTCCAAATAAATGACTTAAATTAAAACCTAATGTTGCTAACAGACATGCTGTTAGGATTATTTTCTTTTGTTCTTTCATATCATCCTCCGTATTGGGGTCATCATGACCGATTTGTTCACAAGATTAATAAGCTAGAATCACACCAACTTGGCATGGCTTCTTAAACAGGGTAAGTGGCGGGAAATTCTGGATTTTATGCCGCTCTGAAAAAGATGTTTCACAATGAGAAAGTGTGTAAATTCTAGTGTCCCACTTTGGGAAGCCTTAATCATTGCGTGATTTCAGACAGTTAGTATTGTATTTCAAGCCTAACAGCGACCCCCTTAAAGAGACCAAAAATGGCCATTTTTGACTTCAAAAGCACCCCTAAGCCCGAGTCTGTTTCAGTCAAAGACTGGATGGATTGGACCTGGCAATTAAGGAATTCGCTTAAAAATCACCAGGATTTTAAGCAGGCATTTAAGTTGTCTGACAGTGAAGAAGCCGCTTTTATTCAAGGTGAAAAGGTTTTCAATATCCGCTCAACACCGTATTATGCGGCGCTTGCACAAAATGGCCCTCACGATCCTTTGCGAAAAATTCTAATGCCTGATGCCGCCGAGCTTTCAGATGGATTGCAGCAGATGTTGGATCCCTTGGCAGAGAAGAAAAATAACCCTGCACCCCGTATTATTCATCGATATTCCGACCGAGTTTTGTTTTTAATCACTGATATTTGCAGTGTCTATTGCCGCTATTGCACAAGGAAACACTTCACTGGCCAGGATCAAGCTTTAGCGGGACCTGAAGAGTATCAAGCCGCTTTAGAGTATATTAAAACTCACAAAGGCATCCGCGAAGTGATCTTATCGGGCGGCGATCCCTTAACAGTTTCTGATTCTCAATTAGAAAAAGTTTTAAGCGATTTGCGTGCGATTCCGCACCTTGAAATTATTCGTATCGGCACCCGAATGCCGGTTGTTGCTCCGATGCGAGTCACTGAAAAACTAGCGCAAATGATTCGTAAGTATAAACCAGTTTTTGTGATGACTCACTTTAATCATCCGCGTGAGCTGACGGCCGAAAGTGCTCAAAGTCTGGAAATTTTGGTGGATCATGGCATCCCCGTGATGAATCAAATGGTACTGTTGAATGGAATCAATAATCACGCAGCGATCGTGCAAGCGCTTTCGCGTCGACTTTTATTTTTGCGCGTAAAGCCTTACTATATGTTTCAATGCGACCCCTCTGAGGGCACGGATCATTTACGAACTTCCATTGAAAACTCATTAGAGCTGCAAAAAGAATTGTGGGGCCATCTTTCGGGCTTAGCGATGCCGACTCTGTCGGTGGATATTCCCGATGGCGGGGGAAAGACAACTTTGGTTCCCAATTTTGAGACCTCAAAATCACCAGCCAAACGGGTCTACCAAGGTTGGGATGGCGTGCAAGCGGAATACATCAACCCGCCCCAAGATCAAATGCGTCTGCCTTTTGATTATGAAGATTACCTGAAGGAATGGGACGAATTAAAATCTGCTAAAACTTAAAGTCTTTCAAGCCTGGCGTATTTAACGACAAATTTTTTCACCGTATTATCAGCAAACATCACACTGACTTTCATATCAGGACCATCGCCTTCAACGGCAAAAATAGATCCGGCCCCAAAAGTGGGATGACGAACTTTCATCCCTTTGCTGTAGGAAGCGGACGAAGCTGGAATCTCTACGTCATCGTTGGGAAAATATTGAGTTTCAAAACTGTCACTCGGCTTTTGCTTGGGAGTGTTGTAAGCTTCAGCGCCCATGATGGCATATTTTTTAATAAACGACGAGCGATCGACGGTGCTTGTAAAATTCACGGCATCTTTAGGAATTTCTGCGAGGAACCTGGACGGTGGATTGTGCTGGTCTTGTCCCCAAACACGGCGATACCGGCAATGGGTTAGGAATAGCTTCTCGCGGGCCCGGGTCATTCCAACATAAGCCAATCTGCGCTCTTCTTCGATCTCATCGCTTGAATTGGAATCAACCGATCGTCCACTCGGAAATAAATTTTCTTCAACGCCCACAATAAAAACGGCAGGAAACTCTAAGCCCTTCGATATATGCAATGTCATCATGGTCACATTATTCACTTGCTGATCATAACTGTCGATATCTGACACCAAGGCCATTTCCTCTAGAAAAGATTGAATGGTGGCATCCTCGCCGCGCTCTTTGCTGAACTGCTCGATGGCGTTATCAAGCTCTTCTAAGTTTTCAATTCTGCTTTCAGATTCTGGCGTGTCCTCAGCCTTAAGAGCTTGCAGGTACTGAGTTCGATCCAAAATAATATGATAAAACTCTGATAATGGAAAATGATTGATCTGTCCACGCAGATCATTCATCAAATCTAAAAATCGGCGAATCTTGCTAACCGTTCCAGAATTAAAAAGTTTTTCATCCACACCGATTTGACAGGCGTCTAGTAAAGTTGTTTTTCTTTGATGAGCCACTTCTTCAAGGCGATCAATGGTTGTTTTGCCGATCCCACGAGCTGGCACATTGATCACGCGCTTAACCGAAATATCATCGGCCGCATTCAACGAAAGGCGCATATATCCCAGAACGTCTTTGATCTCCATCCGCTCATAAAATCGCATTCCGCCAACGATGCGGTAAGGAATACTTAAAGTGCGCAGCTGTTCTTCCAGGACCCGCGACTGAGCATTGGTGCGATAGAAAATGGCGAAATCGTTATAAGAGCTGGCCCCTTCCGTCATCAGTTTTTGAATGCCTTGAGCCACAAACCGGGCCTCATCGTATTCATTATTTTCTTCGCGAACTTGAATCAGGTCGCCTTCGGGTCGGGATGTGAATAAAGTTTTTTCTTTTCGCTGACTGTTATTGCGAATCACTTGCGTAGCGGCGCGAACAATATTGCCACTGGATCGATAGTTTTCTTCCAGCTTAATAATTTTTGCACCAGGAAAGTCGCGCTCAAAGCTTAAGATATTTTGAATATCAGCCCCGCGCCAGCTGTAGATGGATTGATCTTCATCGCCGACCACACACAACTGCTGATGTTTTTTAGCCAAGGCAAGAATCAATAAATACTGAATGTGATTCGTGTCTTGATACTCATCCACCATGATATATTTAAATTTTTCTTGGTACTGGGTCAAAAGATCGGGGTACATTTGAAAAAGCTCGTAAGTCTTCATCAGTAGATCATCAAAATCCAATGCGGTGGCTTTTCGCATTTCAGCTTCGTAAGCTTTATAAACTTCTAAGGACTTGGGATCAATAATTCCACGAGCGCCACTGGCTTCAATTTGTTCCGGCGAA
>JAYWEQ010000092.1:0-5279 GCA_043779185.1 Pseudobdellovibrionaceae bacterium | reverse complement strand
TAGAAACACAGATCGGAATCCAAGAGCGAACTCAGCGTTTAAAAATCGGCACTTGGCTCATGGCAATCATTGCCTGAATGACTGTGATCAGTGGCACCTGCTACTTTTCCTCTGTTCGAAATGAACTATGGCGCAGCTCCTGAATTGAAACTTCATGTTGTGGCACCTTTTACCTGGAATCAGCCCTCAGGCAAGGAGTTACATTCGGGCTATGGTGATACGGAATGAGGAGTAAAATACAGATTCGTTCATGAAGGTAAAGCCAACCCACAAGTCGGCATTTTTCCGATTGTTATATTGCCGACGGGAGATTCATCGCAAGAAGTAGGTGCCGGCAAGACGCGTGCTTTTCTACCGGTTTGGATACAAAAAAGTTTTGAAAAATGGACGAGCTATGGCGGTTGCGGCTGGTGGTACAATCCTATCGATGGTGAAAAAACTATTGGCGACTAGGATGGGAAATACAAAGAGAAATCTCTCCAAAATTGGTTCTGGGAACTGAATTTTTTTCGAATCCCCAAAGCGCAAGATGCCGGCAAAGTAGCAGTCGTCAATACCGGTGGTATTTACACAGTCGATGAAAATCACTACATCCTGTTTTCAATCGGGTGTAATATTTTAAGTGATTATCTTTTTATTTCATATGCTGCATATCAAATCACCTGGTGATTATTTATCAATAATGGGACGCCGTGTTTGGCGACGTAGCCTTGACCCTTTTGCGGCCTGAGCAATTCAAGCCAAATTCACAGAAACAGAAATCCTAAGGATGAAAATCAACCAGACGAATTTCTCGATGCTCCACAATTTGTGAAGCATCAGTGTGTTCTGAAAATACAGAGTTCTTAAAAGTGTTCAATCCTTATAAAGTCGTACATCACATCATCATTCATCCTCGCCTGGCGACCCAAAATTTTGTTGGCTTGGTCGACAGCATCGAATGTAATAAACAGTCTTTTAGAGTCTAGGTCTTTGAGTCTCTTTTTGATCAAATCGACTGCCGTGTCATTGTAGTCTTTAGAAACGAGCTCTTTAATAAGAACTGATCTCAGCCTCAATGACTGTTGCCAGTTTTCATCGATTTGCCTTCGCGTTGAATTGCGAAGTTCAGAAAGTTTTACTTTCTGTTCTTCTTTGATGTCCTTAGACTTTTCAAGAATGGTCGAGGTTTCTGAAGTGAGATCAGCCCTTGTCTTCACCTCAGTCTCTTGCGAAACCCTTCGATCAATATCCTTTTCAAGAGCTACGTTTGAACAAGCAGATAAAAGTAATGCCGGGACCAAAAATTGAGCTAGTTTACGAGAAATTGCTTTCATATGTCTCCCTTATTGTAGAATGATTAATCGCTAAGTTCTTATATTTTGATTTAGCGCCCATGAATTGCACCAGCAATCTGCCAAGACGTTTTTCATTGCCAACAGAGGACAAGGTGCTTTTGCATCGGCCTTCGGATTTTTAGGATCTTTAGCCTGGTAAAGAACGCAGTTCCAACAAAATTGCTGTGCCCCATCGGCACCGGCTCTCTTTGGCCACTTTTTTATGTCGACCTTAGATGCCGGACATGTATAACCTATCGCCATTGCAACCGGATCTTTTTCGTCAGCCATGTCATCACTCGCAAAAGCTTTTTTGCCCAGAAACGCCTGGGTTATCAAAGTCACAGGGAGTGCGAGCGCAAGACCGACACCCAGTTGACTCAAAAAATCCCTCCGTGCTCGAAACGATCTGTTTTCTATTTTATCTTTCATGATCTTCTCCTTTAAAGAATGGTTTAGACGAAAACTAAATATTTTTTTAAATACTTTCTAAATAAATCGCGAGCGCACTTTCTTCATTGGCATCAAGATTTTTAGAAATATTGGGCATCATTTGCGCCTCCTCGCGAGTACCTTCTTTGAAGGCTTTAAATTGATTCAAAAGATACTCTTTACTTTGTCCCGCGAGGCGCGGCGCGATCGTTGTTCCTTCTCCATGTTGGCCATGGCAGCCAACACAAGAAGAAACTGCATTAACTGGATTTCCTTTTTCAAAGAGATCTTTACCTTTTTCAATTTCGACGGAGGTGGCTGTGGCAGCAGAATTTGGTTTTTGAACGCTGAAATAAACGGCTAAGAGATGAATACTTTCATCATCTAAAAGACTTGTTGGACCAAACATATAATCAACGGCATTTTTATCGCGGCGTTTTTTACTTCGAAACGCCCTCAATTCAGTCTCAAGGTAAAGAGCCGTTTGACCTTTCAGCCGAGCAAAAATAGGCAAACTTTGGCGACTGTCGTTTGTATGACAGATTATACATTGATTAATTGTCTTTTGTATCGGCGCAAAGTCGATATCGTTTGATGGATTTGTGTCTTTACTGAATGGCGCCGACGAGATTGGAGGTTCTGCTTTTGACGTCGTTTTTGGCGCGCCTGCCTGTATCCACTTTTCAATTTTTGCACGCTCTTCGTCTGTCATCGTTGAGATACCTTGGGGAGGCATACTTCGATCAACAATCACCCGCTGAAAAATACGATCTTTTTTCGCAAATGCTATTTCATAATCCGCCCAGTTTGGCAAAGTTCCACCGGCGACGTGACAGAGGCCACAGCGATTTGCAAAAATTTTGGAAATCCCCCCATCAAAACTGAGCTCGGACGAGCCTTCTCCAGATGGACTTGGTGAATTCGATTCTCCCGCACCACCTGAAGAAGGCGTATGAATTGGTGGTGTTGCAGCGGGACCTGGGCCCCCCGTCTGAATGGTTTGACTGACATGATTTCGAGGTGCACCCGCCTGTATCCAACGCCCAATTGTCGCTCGCTCTTCATCTGTAATGGTCGAGACTTCCTTCGGAGGCATGGTGCGTTCAATGATTAAGCGTTGATTAATTCGATCTCTTTTTACAAAAGCAGTTGCATAGTCATTCCAGTTTGGCAGGGCACCTCCCGCACCATGGCAACTCGCACAGCGCCGAGAGAAAATATCAGAAATTTCTTTATCAAAAGTCGGGCCCGAAACCTCGGATGCCGAAGGACCGTTCTTGTCAGTATTGTCATGGTGCTCAATAGGAGCATTAGGCCCACTGCAACCAATAAAGATCGCGATCGAAATGCAGAGTGCAATTATGCCAACAAAATTATTTTTCTTTATAAGCTTTTTCACAATTCAATCACCCTGCTCACTCTTGAAATTGGCATATGCAGCAGAAACTGCAAATCAGGAGCCACCTCTAAGACAGCCGCCGCTCGCAAAATTCTTTTAATCGAGACAACTTGACTCCTCTTAAGAATTCGTTTGAGACATTTTGTCTCAAGTGCTTTTTATTTATTTAAGAATTTGTTTTTCATAATTTGACTATGTTAGTGATTGTTTCTGTTTATGCCGTCGAAATGGATTTACTTTAGAGGTTCACGAATATGAAATTAAAGCTATCGTACTCAATGCTCATCGTTATTTTTTCTGTTTCGGTTGGCTTTGCAGATCCGTCACCTCTCGCACTTGCTGGAAAAAAGTTGGCGCAAGCTTGCACCGCCTGCCACGGAGAAAATGGAAAAAGCTCTAATATTCTTTGGCCCAATTTAGCAGGTCAGAAAAAAAATTATTTGTCTAAACAGCTTCATGATTTTCGCGAAGGCCACCGCAATAATTTAATCATGGAACCTTTAGCAAAAAGCCTCTCAGACACTGATATCGAGGCCCTCGCAACCTATTTTAGCGATTTGAATTAGTATGGAAAACATCTTATTTTTCGAAAAATCTTCACTCTTAGCACTATTAACTTTATATTTTATGAGTAGTCCCGTTCAAGCGCGGGTAGAATATGCACTTCAACATCGAATCACAAGCTGCACGGCCTGCCATGTCAGCCCATTAGGCGGCGGCCCACGAAATATTGATGGCAAACTCTATGGCTCTCGTTTTGATTTTCCAAGTGAATTGTCAAATCAGGATTTATTTAGTGCTGATGCGCGAATGATTTCTTACTATCCAAAAGGCGGCACCAATTCTCGTCAGGGAACTGCAATTATGGAATCATCAGTAAGCGCCAATGTTCCGATTAAAAAAAGCTCTGCAGGTTCACAGCTGAGTGCCGTTGGCGTGTACAGCTTAGGTGTTGTCTTAACTGGGCCACGCGAGCTCTATGGCATGTGGCAATCTCAGCCAAACGAAAAGACACCGATCTATGTGCAGATTGGACGCTTCAACGCTCCTTTTGGCTTATTGACGGATGAGCATCGTACTTATACGAAGTTGCTCACTCGAACCGAAATTCTGGACTATGAAGCCGGCGGAGCCTTTTCTGGCGATCTTAATTCAAGCCTTCATTATGATTTTGCAATCACCAACGGACTGGATACTGGCGGACAATTTAATTCTGCCACTAACGCCGCTCCAGAATCAACTTCTGCTGCCTTTGCAAACATGCGATGGATGCCCAGCTATCTTCCTTTGCTTCTCGGCATAAGTGCTGAAACTCAAAATCGTCTCACACCAAATCCCAGCCCGTACGCACTCGCCGCCTACTCAGCTATTTCACTTGATCGCATCAGCAGCAATGTGCTGTCTGGCTCGATACTATTGGAAGGTGTTTACAGCGAGCATTGGTGCGACCCCGCGATCAACCCCAATATCAATCGTTATTTTATTCCGCAAACGGATACCGATTATCTCAACACGGTCAATAACCGTGCGGCACAAGCTTGGTTTGCTCAAATCAATATCAATTTTCTCAAAAGATGGGTCGCTCAATATAAGTTTGATATGCTCAACTTTGATCCGAACTTTCGTGGCGATCGCTTTCTACGCAATGGCATTGGCTTCAAATATTACGTCGACTCAAATATTATACTAAGCTCCCGATATGAATTTGCTGATGCCGGCAGACCGGAAATAAAAGGCTCTAACGTCTACGCAGACGCCGATGCTTTTTGGGCGATATTACAACTTTGGCTTTAAGTTGAGTCGTACCTAGATAAAGCACTCAATTAGATATTTCAATGCATTTTAGAGATCGTCGGTAAGGATGACCTAAAGCTTACACTTTAATTTTACGGACCAATTTTAGCCTTCCGAGCTTTTGCCTCTTGAAATGCTAACCCAACTGAAAAACTCGAGACAAATGATAACAGATAATAAAATGAGAAACGGAGAGTCTTTGTAAATAAGCTTGCCTTTGCAACGAAATCTTTCTCAAGTACTCGTTCACAACCGAAGGATATCCAAAATTCAATTTTTCGATTCAGCTCCGTAGTAAATTCTTGCGAGAGGATGTCGACGTTCATCTCTAAATTTTG
>JAYWEQ010000091.1:0-7824 GCA_043779185.1 Pseudobdellovibrionaceae bacterium | reverse complement strand
GTTGCCAAAGACCCATTCCAATCACACAATTTTAACAACAATGAAGGCTAACCTAGATGTTAGACTTGAACGATTCGGCCTTTGAACTGCCTATCCTCGAAGAAATTTATGAATTTTCCCCGCCTTTAGCAACTCGAGTTTACAATATTGATGATCCATTAACGCGAAAAATGTGGGACCGCGGGCAGTTGCGCTTTAATGAAGCAACCATATTAACTTTTTCAAATCAAGATTCTAAAGCTGACTTATTTTTGCAATTTGTTTCGATGTCCCTGACCGAACTGGCGGTGAAGGGTCATATTTTAGGTGTTGATGGGCATGCAAAAATTCCTGTGTTCGGCCGACAGAATCTGGTGAATCTTGCAGCGGCAGCTACGTTGGCATTAGCTGCTGGAATGGAGCCTCAAGAAATTTGGCCGGTGCTGGACAAATGTCGCACCAACTGGGGTCGCAATCAGTTGCTGCAATTAAAATCCGGTGCGCAGATGATTTTTGATGGTTACAACGCTAACCCCGACAGCATGAAGGCCTTGATTGAAAACGTTAAGAACGTCCAAATCAAAGGCCGAAAAATTGGAGTCTTTGGTCAGATGCTTGAGCTAGGTGACTTTTCCGCAGGTTTTCATCAAGAGGTGGCGGAAGTGATTGGGCAAGCCGATTTTGATTCGATCTATTTCATTGGCGCCGATGCGGAAGCATTTCGTCGCGGTCTTGGTAATGTCTCTAACAATAGCAAGCAAACAATCTGGTCAGATTTCCGACCGGAAATGGCTGATGAATTGGCTCATGAAGCCAAGCGCAGTGATTTGGTGGTGGTGAAAGGCTCGCGTGGAATGAAGCTTGAGCGATTCGTTGTACCCTGTCAGCCCGAGGGTTTTAGCCTTAAAAAACAATAAATTCTATTTAGCTAAAGCTCGTCTTCTACAGTTAGATGTCACGTGACGATATTTTTATCTGGAGATACTATCAACGTTAATTTGCCGCCAGCAAGCAAGAAAAAAGCCATCAACTATCTACAAAAATTGAGAAAAATGGAACCAAAAAAATCGCTCCGTACTGGTTTGTGATCATCATTTGTTGGCAATGGGTGCGTTGTCCAGAATTTATTGGATTTGAAAATAATTGCAGGATATTCTTCAGACTCTACTTCTTAAACTGATCTGGAGTTTTAAAAAAGATGGTCACTGCGGCGGCGATTCCAATTTCCCAGAGTCCTCTTTCTGATGGAAGAGTCGCGAAACCTAAGACGGCGCTGATCAGCCGTGGCATCGATTTTTGGCTTCTGGGTGGACTGTCAATTCTAGCTCTTTTTTTATTTGTTGCCATTGATAAGTTTTTTTCCCCGGGAATTCTTAATAACACTCATTTTTTTATCCTATTGCCAATTTTAAAAATCTGTATCGAGTTTCCCCATCTTGTCGCTAGCTATCGAGTCGCTTATTCGCGGGGACAATCTTTCGTATTTCGTCATTGGCCTATAACAATACTTATGCCGGCTATTTTAATTCTGCTCATGGGGGCGCTTCTTTTTGAGAATCAGAGCTTCCATTGGCCCTCTGAAGTGCTCATAAAATGGTCGGCGGCCACAATCTTTTTTCTATTTGGATGGCACCGGTCAATGCAAGCGTTTGGCTGCATGATGGTTTATTCAAAATTCGATGACTATCAGATTTCCCGCCAGCAGCGACTCTTTTTGAAGTGGTTTTTAATTATTATGTGGCTATTTGGTTATCTTAATCTGGTTAGGAACTCACCAAATTTTAGTTTTTATGGCTTGAACGTTCCGATGGCGCGAGTGGATGATTCATTTGTATTATTCGCCGATATTCTGATGGTTGCCGCCTGGATTGGCTTAGGCTATTTTGTGATTTATAAAAATATTCAAACCTATCGAAAGTTGCCAAGTTTGAATTTTTTAATAGCCCCCTTGGCTCTTTTTCTTTGGTGGTCGGCCTTCCTTTGGGACTGGAATTTTTATCTTTTTTTGCTCCCCTCGTGCCACTCGCTGCAGCATTTGACCTTTGTTTTTGGCTCTGATGAATTAAAGCCCCAGGTGAAGCTGGGAGGGTTCGGTCACCTTTCAAAGAATAGCTTTCTGTTTATCGGCCTTATTTTAGCATCTATGGCACTATACTTCTTTCCACCACTTGTCTTTCGCCAAATGAGCTTGGTCCATAATCCCGAAGTTATGGTTGGCTTGGTCATTTTATTTACGTCTTTACATCATTACTTTTTAGATGGAATAATTTGGAAAGTGAGTGACTCTGCTTTTAAAGAAGCTCTTCTTGGAAAAACTTAAAGGAGTGAACTCTTGCGCTCTCAAATGAATAAGAATCGGGCAATGGGCTTCTCTTTGGTTGAAATCCTAATGGCAGTAGGCCTTACGTCAGTGATTGGTTTGGTCATAGCGTCCTTGATGACTAATTTTTTTAGATCGCAAAGTTTGCTGAATGCCCAACAGGATATGTTTCAAGCTTCAAATCTTGTCGAAGGCGTTCTATCCAATGCGACCGCTTGTGCCGCTGATATTCTAGATGCTGGCAGTCTGCCTGTAACCTACAATGGCGCCACCGCTAATGTTGCTTTTTTAAAAGACTCACCGGGGTCGACTCTTTTGGCTGTTGGTACGAATTATTCTCCAAGGCTGAAAATCAATAGCATGCAATTAGTTCCAACTGGAATTCCAAAACAAGTTATTGTTGTTCCCGCGGGGACCGTCACCCCAGCCCCTGGAACTTATTCGCAGTGGCTGGTTAATTTCGTCATTAACGGGGTGCCGACAAGTGGAATTGGATCTGTCTCTTCTAAAGTCCTTCCATTTACAGTTTATACAGATGCGGCTAATCGGATCGCGTATTGTCTGATTCAAATGCCTGCAAGTCAGACCTGCACGTCCTTGACGATGTCTTTCAATCCGATCACTCAAAGTTGCCAGCTGAACGCATGCAACGCTGGCAGCGTAACGCCGGGATATGATTGCTTCAATCCCCCCCTTAGTACTTGCGTCGGCAGAATATACTATTGGGGCTATACTGGGACTGGCTCGTCAGCTAAGCCAATTTGTGTTTGCTCTCAGTCGTGCAGCGCGTTGCCGTCATATTGAAGGCCTCGCTTAGAAGGGATCCAATCTTGCGAGATGACTCCAACAAAACAAATAATTTGGGCTTCGCACTGATTCAAGTGTTAATCGTAACCGGGCTTATTATTATCCTCGGAATGGTTTTTGCTTCAATGCTTACGGACTCTGCTAAGGTCCAAAGTTTACGCAATAGCGAACAGGATTTGCTGCGCGCCTTGGATCTCGCCCGGGGAGCAATGCTAAACTCCAATACTTGCGCCAGTGTGATTCAAGATGCGGGTCATTCCGCGATGACTTATGTTCCCCCGACTGCGGATATTATCTTCTTACAAAATGGTGCCACTCAATTATTAGCTGCAGGTGCAAAGTATTCGCCAAAGCTTCAAATCACCGGCATGCAACTTCAACCGTTTTCAGATGTGCCTCTGCCCGCGCCCCAGCCTCCTCCTCTGCCGCCAACGATAATTACTATTCCCGCAGGCTCTGCGAATCCTCCTCCTGGAACTTATACTCAGTGGGTGCTCAATTTTGCTCTATCTGGCGCCCCTGTCGACGGAAACGGATCCGTTCGTACGAAAACTTTCCCCGTCACGATTTACACTGATGCGGCTAATAAAATTATTTATTGTATACCCAAAATGACGGCGGCTCAAAGCTGCTCCTCACTATCAATGTCGTTTAATACTGTCACCCAAAATTGTGAGCTTGGCATTTGCAATGCCGCCAATGTAACGCCTGGGTACACCTGCAATACTCCACCGCCACCGGTCTCATGCACTGCCCCACTTTATTATTGGGTCTTTGAAGGTGCTGGAACAATATCAAAGCCCGTTTGTTTATGTTCTCGGACTTGCTATTGAGGAAACTTTGGATCACGTTCATCCTCATTGGGATTGTCCTTGGAGCCTCTTTTGGTTTTTGGCAACAGTATCAATTAGAATCTAAAGTCTTGCTCCCGCCTAATATTTTAATCTTAAGCTTTTGCTCTTTAAGATTTGAAGACCTTGACGCTTCGCCAGAACTTCAGTCGTTAAAAAAGGAGTCTTATTTTTTTTCGAATTCTTTTGCCAAACATAGCTGGGTCAATCTTTTTCAATATTTGTACAGATCCGTGAATCCGCAGACCCTTAAGTCAAAGGGCTATGCTTTGGTGGGCCTTCAGCCAGATTGGCCGGCCACCGTCGTTCCTCCGGGGGAAGATTCTCCAGAAAATTACGGTGAGCTTAATGAAAACTTCAGTTTAGACTTTAAGCCGGCTCTGAGTAAAATAAAAAGTCAATTGCTGGCTCAAAATCTCAAGCCGTTTTATGCATTTATTCATTTTCGCTATTTACATTATCCACTGATCGATCGACTTAATAAAGAGGCTGCCTGGGATTTTTTTTTAAGCAATAGCGAAAAGGTTTATATCCAAAAGGTCCTTGCCGATCCCGTCAAGTATAGATCTAAACTTCCTCTGTTGCTGATGCTTTCTGGAAGCCCAGATCTTCTTCGACAATTTCCTGAAATTGAAATCCCTAGTCGCTCTAGATCTGAAGCTTTTTTAAAGCAGTATGCCTTTTTTAGTGACCCTGTTTATCTGAAGCGCTGGCAAGAAGACGCCGACTTTGCAAAAGACCTCAGAATATTGCGCCAAATCTATCGTGCAAAATTAAGGTACTTTACGTCGCAGATTGCGGACCTCCTTAATCTTTATAATAACAACGAGCTTCAGAAAAAAACGCTTCTGATTATTGTTGGCGATCATGGTGAGTCGCTGATGGAACATGATGTTCTTGGACATTCATTTAATGTCTTTGATGAAACACTGCGGGTTCCGCTGATGATTAAATTGCCGGGGAAACAAGAAAAAGAGCCTCCTTTGATCAGCGCTCAGTTTTTCACTGGCGCAATTGCTCAGTTCATCAATCTTGTTGCCAGTGGCAATTTACCAACCGAAGCGCTGATCAAAGAAATGACGTTGTCCCTGAGCAACGAACTTATTGTTTCAAGGAACTGCAATAATACCCAAATGGGCATCAGATATAAGAATCAATGGAAACTTATTAAAGATTTTTCTGGCGCTGAAAATAAGCTTTTCAATCTAACAATCGATCCGAGTGAAAAAATAAATGTGATTGCTTTTAATAAAAATGTAGCCGCTAAGCTAGAGTTGCAGCTAAATCAGCATCTGCTTGACCTCGGCCAAGTGTGGGACTTATCACATTGCCTTTAAATCAGGGCGACTTTTGAAACTGATTTAGAATGTCCTGAATTGGTTTGTAAAATAAAGTTTTTGGATTGATCTGCTCATGAAATATTGTCATTCTTAAAAAATATTTCTGCTTTAAAAAATAAGTCATAAACAGTCCGTCGTAAAATGCTGCCTGTGAATTGCAAACACCGAAGGTTCCCCTGGCAGAAACCTTCGCAACGAGGCCTTCAGTTTTATCGCCCAAGAACGAAATTTTTTGTTTGAGATTTAGTAGCTCTTTGGGACAAGTACTCTTTTTGCTGATCGTGCCTGGATAAGGTGTTGCCATCGGATGATAAAGGTTTTCCACCGAAAGTTTCTCCATTCGAGAGCTTTCGTTATATTGACTTTGATCCATGGGTCCAATCAAAGTCATTTCAATAACGCTTTTCTGCTGACTATTTTTAAGGTTAATAATTTGAATTCTTTGACGGCCTTCCTCTTGCTGGACCTGCGATTCCACATTCCAATCCTCCGCTTTTGAAAGTCTCATTCCATACGGCGCTAAGACGGAGTTACTTAGGGGCGCGGCATTTAACAAAATACTTTGGAGCAAAAACAAGAGCCCAAATGTCATGTAAAGCAACCATGCAAACTTTTATTTGCATTGACTTCGAACATTAGTCTTTTTAGCATCATTCATGGCCTTTAATTTTCGAGATGTTATTTTAGTTATAGTTCTTTTGCTCAATTTTTATATCATATCTGAGATAAAAAAAGTTTATTCTTCGTCTCTGCAAGGGGTCAATATTTCAGAAAATACTGCTCTTGTCATAAAAAAGCAGTCTGAGGCTCTGAACTTGCTATCGGCGCAGTCGCCAAATTCAAAATCTCAAGCCGCGGCACCTGCTTTCGAGAATACTATTTCAGATTCTACGATCCTATCGATGGTGAAAAAAGCCCTTAGTGAGGAAGAGTCCGCAATGACCTCGGGCGCTGGAAACTTTGATAAACAGCCCGATGCCGTGAAGCTTCGTCAGCTCCAAGATAGAATAGATGGTTTTCAAAAGAAATTTGCAGATAAGCTAGGCGCGGGTGGCGCGGCAAGTGCTTTTGACAAAGATAAAATGGAAAAGCTTAGGCTTATGGGAGCTCAGATTAAAGAAGAGGTCCTTAATCAATGCAAAAAACAGTAAGTTATAATCTCTTTATTACTTTATGCCTTTTAGCACTGAGCGCGAATGCCAAGGCAGATTTGCAAAGTGACTTAGCTCTTCGTATTCACGCCTATACGCGGTCTGAACTTGCACAGAAAAAAAATGGTTTGCAATTAAATATCCCAGTTTGTTCCTCTGAAAATATGATTCATCAAATGAATCAGCAACTAGCCGCCATGGAAATTAGTATGAAGAACTTGCAAGAACTTGAGGATGCTCATGTTGCGACAAGAATCGAGAGCTTTAAAGAATCTCTTTTAACGGCGTGCTGTAAAAAGAGCAACAATTTGACATCTAGAACAGATCGCAATCAACCTTCGGATCAGTCCGAAGGACAACATCATGGTGGCGGTCATGGTCGGCGCCGCCAATAAGTTTATACTTTTTTTAGTTTATTTTATTAAAATCACACGGAGAAAAGTCAGTAATTTTTTCCATCTGACCCCTGCTAATAGTAAGAACTAACTCTAACTGAGCCGCCACGGATGGGTGATCTTTTTTAACATCATTTTTTTCAACGGGGTCTCGTATTAAATCGTATAAAGAGATTTCTCCACTTTTATAATTCTTAATATATTTCCATTCGTTATTTGATCGGACTCCTTGAATCGTATTTTCACAATTGCGCATAATGATTTTTTTATTTTTCTCATCACCTATGACTTTAGCATAAAAGTTTTCTTCATTTATATTCCCGGTCATGATATCTTTCATAATTTTCTTAAAAGTTCCTTGATAAAACTGATTATGAATCACAACTTTTTCTGTAAGTTTTGATCTTGGAAACTTCACCATTAAAGGGAATCTCATGACCTCGTCATAAATATTTGCCGCATGTCCTAAAATATTATGCTCCATCAAAGACTCTCCGTGATCACCGGTCAGGATAATCACCGTATTTTCTTGTAAATTAGGATCGCCGTATAAATTTAATATGTCTTTGAGCTCATGGTCCAAGTAATGAAGTTTAGCCCTATAAACTTTGCGAATAATTTCAAGATCCTTTTTGTAGTTTAAGCTGGACCTCCAAGGTTCCATAAATCCCACATCACTAAAAAGATGATATTGATCATTAAACTTAAGCATGGAAGATTTTGCATCAGATCGCCAATGGGGAAATTTCTCTAAAATATTCGATGATCCCTTTAAGATCAAAGGAGCCGGAAGATCTAAAGGATACTTTTCAGGATGAGACATCAGCTCTATAGCATATTTTTTTTCATCAGCCGATAAATATTGATCCCAATTTGAATTTTCGTTGGTGGAATCGATATATGGATAATGAAGGTATTTCGTGTGAACAAAAATTATGAATGGTTTCTGCCGAGGTCTCAGGAGCATTTTTTTAAGCTCAG
>JAYWEQ010000090.1:0-62480 GCA_043779185.1 Pseudobdellovibrionaceae bacterium | reverse complement strand
GAAGATTCGCGCAGGATTTTAGCTTTATCAAAAGGCGTGATCAGTTCTGATAAGAGCTCTTCTCGGACCCAAGCTCGGTAGGCTTCGCGGTCTTCATTTCTGACAAAGAACGAATTACCAGTGTCGCGATGATGAAGAAGATCAATTTTGGAATCTTTCAACTGATCACCAGCGCGAAGATACAAAAGAACTTTGCCGTCAAGGCTCACAAAAATATCGAAGCCGGTGCGCTTTTCAGGCCGCAACGTGCTCAGGCGGATACGAAAATATTTGGAAAGATCAGGATCCTGCATATCTATTAATTTTGACACGGTTTCATTGACTGGAAAACTAAAAGGTGGAGAATCAGAACCTATGGCCTTACGTCTAGATGCCTCTGTACAATATCTTAAAGGAGTTGGACCAAAGCTGGGTGATATTTTCGCTCGGCGAGGAATTAAATGGGTCGGGGACCTGTTAGAACTTTATCCCCGTGCTTACGAAGACCAAAGAGCGGCCAGAAACATTGCTTCTTTACAGGCCGGTGAGACTGTCAGTTTAAAGGCCACGATCTTAACTGTGAAAGCCATCCCCATGGGTGCCTCGACGCGAAAAATTTATGATGTGATTGTTAAAGACAGTTCTGGGCAAGTCAGCTGCAAATTTTTTCGAGTTCCTTACCGTGGATACTTTGATCGTTTTAAACCTTTCAAAGAAGTGCGCGTCGTTGGCAAAGTTTTATTTTATAAAGGCCGAATCGAATTTCACCATCCTGATATCAAAGATGTCGAATCCGACGATCTGCCTGGCGATGCGATGATTCCGATTTATACTGAATTTGAAGGACTGACGCGCGGGAAAATTTTAAACATCATTCAAAGCGCCTTCGGTCAGCTTGAAAAAGACGACGAGGAGTGCTTTCCAAGCGAGCTCCGAAAAAAAAATCATTTGCTGACTCGCCGTGAAGCTTTGTATCAGCTGCATCATCCGAATCCAGATTTAGCCAAAGAGTATATGGAATTTCGCAGTCCTGCTCACCAAAGAATTATTTTTGAAGAGTTTTTTTGGTTGGAGCTTTTTTTAGCCGCCCGAAGAAGTGGCTTTAAAAAAGAAAAATCAGCGGTCATCGAAAATGAAGGTCGAAACATCGAACTCTTATTGAAGTCACTGCCTTTTCAGCTCACCGGCGCCCAGTTAAGAACGTTTCAAGAGATCAAGGAAGATTTAAAAAAAGGCTCACCCATGCATCGCATGGTGCAAGGTGATGTCGGCTGCGGAAAAACTTTGGTGGCCTTTATGGCGGTGGCTTGCGGGGCTGAAAGTGGTTTTCAATCAGCCATGATGGCGCCGACAGAAATTTTAGCAGAACAGCATTTTAAAAATGCCCAAAAATATTTGCAACCTGCAGGGCTTAAGGTCGCTCTTTTGTCGGGAAAAACAAAAGCCACGGAACGAAAGCAAATTTTATCCGATCTTGAAAATGGCGAGCTTCATTTTATTATTGGCACCCACGCGCTGATCGAAGACCCGGTAAAATTTAAAAACTTAGCCCTAGTTATTGTCGATGAACAGCATCGCTTCGGTGTCGAACAAAGAGGCATTTTAAAAGAAAAGGGCCAAGCGCCCCATTTTTTAATTATGACGGCAACTCCGATTCCACGCACTTTGGCCATGACGGTCTATGGCGATTTAGATGTTTCCGTGATTGATGAGATGCCGCCGGGTCGTTCTCCCATTCAAACGCGAGTCGCCTTCGAGGGAAAACGGGGTTTAGCATTGAACTTTATGGCCGAGCAAATTGAAAAAGGTCGCCAGGCTTATATTGTCTATCCATTGATTGAAGAAAGTGAAAAAATTGACCTTAAAGATGCGGTCACCCAATTTGAAAAATTAAAAAATCAGTTTCCTGACATTAAATTTGATCTTTTGCATGGAAGGCTTAAGCCCACAGATAAAGAACAGATCATGCAAAAATTCCGCGATGGTGAAACTCAAGTTCTGGTGGCGACAACAGTCATTGAAGTCGGAGTGGATGTTCCCAACGCCAATTTGATGATCATTGAACATGCTGAGCGCTTTGGACTTTCCCAGTTGCATCAGCTGCGCGGCCGAGTCGGACGGGGTTCCGTAAAAAGTTTTTGTATTCTGATGTTAGGCTATGCTGTGGGCGAAGACGCTCGCGAGCGAACACAGATGATGGAGCAAACCACCGATGGCTTTAAAATTGCCGAGTTCGATTTGCAGCTTCGGGGGCCCGGCGAATTTATGGGAACCAAGCAGTCGGGCCTTGACGGCTTTAAAATGGCAAACCTTATTCGAGACGTAGCGATTCTGCAAAAAGCCAGAGCTGCGGCTTTTGAAATTTTGCAAAAAGATCCGCAGCTCAAACATGGGGACCACAAAAGACTTAAGGAAGAGTTGTTGAAAAAAAGAGGACCGGCCGCTCTAGCGGGGATTGCATAGATCTCAGGATGAATTGTCTGATACAATGCAAAAAAAAGTCTCTTTTTGTTTTCATTATCGGCCTCACTATGGTCCGATTTAGATCTAACAAGGGGGTCTCATGAGGAAACTCATCACCGTTTTGTCTCTTTCCGTAGCCACGATGGCTATCACAGCAGAGGCAGGACAGTACATTCGTTTTTCACGCGCAACAGTTGATCCAACTCAATTTAGCTTCAGCTCACAAGCATTGCAAACACCGATCACTGAGATGATTGTGCAATTCAAAAACTCGGTTGTCGAAGCTGATAAAAAAGCTCTGCGATCGCAAGGCTTCAAAGTCTTGGGTTATCTGCCAGATGATGCTTTAGTTGTGACAGGGGATTTTACAAAGCTGAATCAATGGGCTGTCACGAATCACCGGATCAATGCCATCACTCCTTATTTGCCGGAGTTTAAAATCAGCAGCGAAGTTTCTTCTTTCACCGTGGCTGCCGACCATCCTGAATATTGGATGATCTCTGCATTTAATAAAGAAGCGCTGCCGGGTCTTGTGAAAAATTTGCGTGCAAATCCTGAAATCCAATTTATTTCTTCAGATGCAAGAGCCGCTTTCGTGGTGGCAACGAAAGCTCAACTAAAAACATTAGCTAGCATCGCAGGCGTTGAGCACATTCAAGCGGCTCCGCGCTTTGAAACTTTGCATATGAAAACTTTAGACACCGAGGGTTCTCCCGAGATCAATGAGAACGAGCCTCTGACAGGTTTTGAAACAGGCACAAAAGTCATGAACTTTGACAGTGCTTGGGCCCAAGGCTTTACTGGCAAAGGGCAAGTCGCAGGTTATGCGGATACGGGCCTGGACATCGGAGATTTAGCAACCATTCATCCTGATTTTACCAATGCCGTAAAATCAGGTCAGATTTTAGGATTATTCAGCAAGTCTTGGGAAGATCCAATGGGTCATGGGACGCACGTTGCAGGCTCAATTGCTGGGCGAGGAACAAAAACGGGCGGTGTTATTAAGGGCGGAGCTTACGAGTCGCTTCTTGTTGCGCAAAGTATGTGGTCACCAATGATGGGCGGCTTGGTTCCTCCGGATTTAGCAAAAGTTTTGAATCAAGCGGCAGAGCAGGGCGTTTCCGTTCATTCTAATTCTTGGGGCAGTCCTAAATCTTTAGGTGAATATGACAGTTATGCACAACAGTTGGATGAATGGACTTTTAATAACCCAGATATGACTGTTTTATTTGCCGCAGGAAATAGCGGTGTGGATGACGATAAAGATGGACGCATCGATCCCAATTCTATGGGTTCGCCGGCCACCGCAAAAAATTGCATCAGCGTGGGTGCTTCAGAAAACACCACAACAACCGGTGGAATTCAAAAACAAGTCAGCCAGCTGCGAACCGGAAAAGATCATTGGGGAGCCGAGCCTATTTTTAGCTCTTTCCTTTCTGACAATGCCAACGGCCTCGCGATGTTCAGCTCAAGAGGACCGACAAAAGATGGTCGTACAAAACCTGATGTCGTCGCTCCTGGCACAAATATCTTAAGTACAAAAAGCCAACACCCTAAGGCAGAACTTTTATGGGGCAAGTACAATGACTTTTATGTGTGGGCCGGTGGAACGTCGATGGCCACACCTTTAACAGCAGGTGCAGTGACGGTGGCTCGGCAGTATTTGATTGAAAAAATGGGAATTGCAAAACCAACCAGTGCATTGATGAAAGCCGTTATGGAGCATACGGCTGTGGATATGTATCCCGGTCAGTACGGTGAAGGCGGAATGGCCGGTCATCAAGAAATCCTAACCCATCGACCAAATAATGATGAAGGTTACGGACGGGTTGATGTCGGTGCGATCACTCATTTAGGCGCAAACACTTCGATCAGCGATGATCGACAAGGTGTGGCCGCTTCGGAAGATAAAGTATTTCCGATTAAAATGAACAGCAATGGCCAATTGTTAGCCAATATGGTTTACGTCGATGCCGCCGGTTCTCCGAACGCAGCCCAAGCCTTAGTTAACGATTTGGATTTAATTTTGGTAAAACCTGATGGATCGCAAGTGACGTCAGCAGATCGATTAAACAATCAAGAAAGCATTGAACTTTCGGGTTTACCAGCTGGAGATTATAAATTGATCGTCCGTGGAATCAAGGTTCCGCAAGGAAATAACGGACGCCAACCCTTTGCTTTAATTTATACTGTTAAGTAGGTTTGATAAATAAATTCATAAAAAAGGCGGGGGCTAAACCCCCCGCCTTTTTATTTGTCGGTTGGCCATAACACAGGCATCATCATGCCATGTCTGGAATTAAAAGCCGCTTTCTGCATTTTTATGAAAATAACGAAAAAAAAATCGATATCGCCTTTTTTTTAGCGGGCTATGTCTTTGATGCCCTTATTGTGTCTGAAGTCGATGAGCCCAAAGCCATCATTCAGCAAATTATTTACTTGGCCCTGATTGGTTTAATCCTTGGTTATAATTTACTGATCGAAGGGGGTTCCGTCCAAGTGCCGGCCCGTCTGCAGAAGGCTTGGAACTATCACCAGCTGCCGTTGCATTTTTTCTTGGGAACTTTACTGAACATCTATTCTTTATTTTTTATTAAAAGTTCATCGCTCTTTTCGTCGGGTCTTTTTGTTCTTTTACTGCTGGGCTTGATTATCGCCAATGAATCCAAGTTGGTTAAAAAAAGTAAGGTGAATTTAAAAATTTGTTGGTTTGTTGTTTGTCTATTTTCTTTCTTTTCAATTATGGTCCCCGTTCTGTTTGGCTTTGTTGGGTGGGTGCCATTTTTAACTTCCTTTGTGACGTCTGGCCTTGCCATCTTTGCATTTTATTTTGCCGTCCGGCTGCGATGGAACCGGCAGGGCGACCTGAAAGCGCAAATTTTATTTCCCTCGTTTGCAGTTTTAATTCTTTTATTTGTGTTCTATATGATGGGCTTACTGCCGCCTGTGCCGTTAGCGGTTGAAAAAATGGGGATCTACCATGATATCAAAAAAGAAAATGGCCAATACTTAGTCTTCTCAGAAAAGGCATCGTGGAAATTCTGGCAGGAAGGGGACCAAGATTTTATCGCTGAACCGGGCGATAAAGTTTACTTTTTTACGACTATTTTTTCGCCGGCTCGGTTTGATGATACGGTTTTGTTGCACTGGATGCTGAAAGAAAAGCAAGGCTGGCGCACGACAGATAAGATTCCTATGCGACTTTTAGGCGGGCGAAAATCTGGATTCCGCGGTTTTGCCGTCAAAGAAAAATTTGAAGATGGCGACTGGCAGGTGCGAGTTGAGACAACAGATGGCCGCGAAATTGGTCGATTGTATTTTCACATCACCCGAGTTCAGCAATTTAACCCGCAAAGGGTCTTTGAAACAGAAATCCGCTAAAATTTTCATAAAACCTTTAAAATGCTGAATTCATGAGCAAGAACGGCACCCAAGGCGGCTTTCGCAACGGCTTATAACGCTAACAGTTGTATATAACAGAGGAATTTTTACTATATTGGTCGCCATAAATTGATAAGTTGTGTCAAATTTGATATACCTAATCTGCTCTAATTCAAACCTGAGCCGGGGGTGTCTTAATGGTGACTTTCAATGTTGGGGATAATGCAGTCTATCCCGGTTATGGTGTCGGCAAAGTCACATCGATCGAAACCAAAGAAATCTTAGGGAATAAACAGACCTTCTACTCGATTCTGATCATTGAAACGGGCATGAAGATTATGGTTCCTCGAGACAACGTGGCCATGGTTGGATTACGACCTATCATCTCTAAAGACGAAGCCAATAAAGTTATAGAAATACTTAAAGTTAAAGAAGTAAAGATCGACAACCAAACATGGAATCGTCGTTACCGTGAATACATGGAAAAAATTAAGACGGGTTCTGTTTATGAAATTGCTGAAGTCTTAAGAGATCTATTTCTGTTAAAAGCAGATAAAGAACTCAGCTTCGGTGAGCGTAAAATGCTCGATAATGCACGGGGTTTGCTTTTAAAAGAGCTGTCTCTTGCGACAACCAAGGATGAGCTCTTTTCAGAAGAAGAAGTTCGTTTGATCTTTGGTGTGAATGCTTAAGCCAAAAATAAAAAGTAGAATTTAAAAAAAGGACCTCGAAAGGGTCCTTTTTCATTTCTGGGGTAAGATTGCCTTTTCAGATGAAATGAAGGACAAAACAGTCTTATCCTTGGAGAACTCTATGTCGACAAACTCTGAAACTGTTCGCGTTCGTTTTGCCCCTTCACCAACGGGATTTTTACACGTCGGCGGTGCCCGAACAGCGCTTTATAATTATCTTTATGCTCGACAACAAAATGGACAGTTTATAATTCGCGTCGAAGACACCGATGAAGCGCGCAGCAGTGAAGAGTCTTTGCGTGGAATGTTGGATGATCTGATCTGGCTTGATTTAAATTGGAATGAAGGACCCAACCCTGAAACTTTAAAAGATATGGGACCCTATCCACCGTACCGTCAAAGTCAGCGGCAAGATAGTTACAAACAAGTGGCCGAAGAACTTCTGCAAAAAGGCAAAGCCTATTACTGCTTTTTAAGTGACGAAGAAATTGCTGATCAGCGCGCCAAATCAATGGCAGCTGGTCGGGCGCCGCATGTGGTTTCTCCGTATGCGGATTGGTCGCTAGAAAAATCTTTGGCAGAAATCAAAACTGGCAAAAAAGCGGTGGTTCGATTTAAAACAAAAAATTTAAAAAAAGATTATCTTTTACAAGATTTGATTCGCGGGGAAGTTAAATTTCCGTCGGACATGGTCGGTGATTTTGTTCTTTTAAGATCCGAAGGAATGCCGGTTTATAATTTCTGCTGTGTTGTTGATGATTATATGATGAAGATGACCCATATTTTTCGCGCCGAAGAACATCTGTCAAACACCTTACGGCAGTTGATGATTTACGAAGCGATGGGTTGGGCGATCCCGCGTTTTGGACATATCTCTTTAGTGTTGGATGATGATCGTCAAAAATTATCAAAGCGAAAAGGGGCTGTGGCTTGCGGCCAATTTAAAGATGAAGGTTATTTACCGGAAGCGCTTAAAAACTTTATTTTGCTTTTGGGTTGGAGCCATCCTGAGGGCAAAGAAGTTCTTTCGATGGATGAGATGATTCAATCTTTTTCAGTCGAGCGATTGCACACATCAGGGGCTGTCTTTGACCGGGTTAAATTAAAATGGATGAACGCCCAACACTTACGAGCCAAATCTAATTCTGTGCTCTGGAAACTGACCGAGCCTTTTTTAATCAAGGCTGGTTTAAAATTACCTGATGACAAAGATTGGCAACAGCAATCCATCGATGTTTTTAAAACTTCCATGGAAACTTTGGTGGATGCGATCGAGCTGTACCGTCCCTTAGATGATTCGCGATATGAAATCTTTCCAGAAAGCGATGAGACCTTAAAATGGGAACCAACAAAAGCTGTTTTACAAACATGGATTGAGCTTTTAAAAGCTCATCCAGGCGAACATATGACGGAAGGCGAGTTCTTAAAAATGCAAGATGAAGTCAAAGTGAAAACCGGCGCTAAAGGTAAAAATTTATTTATGCCGATTCGAGTGGCTGTCATTGGAAAACCGCATGGCACCGAGCTTAAAATTTTAATCCCACTTATGAAAAAAACTTCCTTGATCGCGCGGGCTGAAAAAGCCTTGGCGAAGGCTTAGGTATGAGGCCTTTAAAAATTTACAATACTTTGACCCGGGCAAAAGAGGACTTTCAACCGCTGAATGCGCCTGCGGTTAAAATGTATGTTTGTGGTCCGACCGTCTATGACCTTTTGCACGTGGGAAACTTTCGCGGGCCGGTGGTTTATAACTTGATTCGCAATTGGCTGACTCATCTGGGTTATCAGGTGACCTACGCGCTTAATTTTACAGATGTCGATGATAAGATTATCAATCGCGCCAAAGAACAAAACAAAGACCCTCTGGCTTTGGCGCAAGAATTTATTTTAGAGTATAAAAAAGATTTTTTAAGCCTTGGATTAGAAGCTCAAGATTTAAATCCAACGGTCACTGAAACTATGCCAGAAATTGTTGGCCTGATTTCAGATCTTGTCGATAAGAAAAAGGCCTACGTGACGGGGCAAGATGTGATGTACTCCATTCAAAGTTTTCCTGAGTACGGGAAACTGAGTGGACGAAATGTTGATGACTTGCAAGCCGGCGCCCGTGTTGAAGTGAACGAGAAAAAACAAAATCCGTTGGATTTTGCGCTTTGGAAGGGTGTGAAACCTGGCGAACCTTTTTGGGAGTCACCTTGGGGCCAAGGTCGACCGGGCTGGCATATTGAGTGCTCGGCCATGATTTGTAAGCACTTTGGACATCAGATTGATATTCATGGTGGCGGTACGGATTTAATCTTTCCACATCATGAAAATGAAATTGCACAAAGTGAAGGAGCTTTTCAGCAGCCTTTAGTTAAATATTGGGTTCACACCCAGATGCTTAATTTTAGTGGCCAAAAGATGTCGAAATCTTTGGGCAATATGATGTCAATGCGCGAGTTTTTAAAAACATACAACGCTGAAATTTACAAATGGATGATTCTTTCCAGTCATTATCGCAGCATCTGCGATTTCAGCAATGAAGCTGTGGACCGAGCCGTCACGGGAATTGCTCGTGTGTACTCAGCCTTGGCCATGGCTGAAGAGCATGTTAAGACAGGCACTGAAATAAAATCTGATGTGGCTTTTGATAAAATAATTTCTGAAGCCTGGAAAAAAACGGAAGATTGCCTCAGCGATGACTTTAACACCCCTGAAGCGCTGGCAGCGATGTTCGAAGTGGTGCGGCAGTTCAATACGCAAGTGAAGTGGGGATTAAAAACCACGCCTGCCATTGCAGGAAAAGCTCAGGCCTTAATTGATTTTTCATTAAAATTAGGAAAACCGATGGCCTTATTTCAAGAACCGCCGGCACAATTTCTAACGACGCTAGATGATATGCTTTTAGTCAAAATGAACCTAAAGCGACAAGATATTGATAAGCTGGTCGACGAACGAGCGGCCGCCCGGGTAGCAAAAGATTTCAAAAAATCTGATGAGCTGCGGGGGCAATTATCGACTTTAGGAATTTCTGTGATGGATTCATCAACAGGTTCTTTCTGGGAAGTCACTAAATAAACCGGAGACCTTCGTGGCTAAAACTTTTAAGAAAAACTTTGAGCTGGTGTCGGATTTTAAGCCGGCCGGTGATCAGCCAAAAGCCATCAAAGATATGCTCGATAATTTTAAAGCAGGCCTTCAGCACCAAACACTTTTGGGTGTCACAGGTTCGGGTAAAACTTTTTCTATGGCGCACGTGATTGCAGAAATGAATCAACCGGCGTTGGTGCTGGCACCTAATAAAACATTAGCAGCCCAGCTGTACTCTGAATTTAAAGAATTATTTCCAAAAAATGCCGTCGAATACTTTGTCAGTTATTATGATTACTATCAACCGGAAGCCTATATTCCTTCTAGCGATACTTTTATCGAAAAAGATTCAGCGATCAATGAACAGATCGATCGCATGCGCCATTCGGCCACACGATCTTTGTTTGACCGGCGCGACGTGATCATTGTTAGCTCTGTGTCTTGTATTTATGGTTTAGGAAGTCCTGAAGCTTACGAAAATATGATGGTGCACGTACACGCCAATTCGGCTTTAAAACGCGATCATTTTTTACGAGAACTGATTCGCATTCAATACCAAAGAAATAATATTGATTTCCACCGCGGAACCATTCGCGTGCGCGGTGATATTGTCGAAGTGTTTCCACCTTACGAAGAGCAGCGCGCAGTTCGTATCGAGTTCTTTGGTGATTTTGTTGAGAAAATTTCTTGGATCGACCCTCTGACGGGAGAAGTCTTAGAGGAGCTTGATCAAATTGGAATTTATCCAGGCAGTCACTATGCCACTGGGGACGATAATATAAAGGGTGCGATTAAAAGTATTCAAGCCGAATTGCAACTAAGGCTGGCTGAATTTAATTCTCAAATTAAACTTCTAGAAGCTCAGCGTCTGGAACAAAGAACTTATTATGATATTGAAATGATCGAACAGATGGGGTTTTGTTCGGGGATCGAAAATTATTCAAGACATCTGACCGGTCGTGGAGAGGGTGAACCGCCTCCGACTTTGTTAGAATATTTCCCCAAAGAATTTATTACTTTTGTCGATGAGTGCCATATTACCATTCCGCAAATTGGTGGGATGTATCGGGGAGACCGAGCTCGAAAAATGAATTTAGTCGAGCATGGCTTCAGACTGCCAAGCGCATTGGACAATCGGCCATTAAACTTTCAAGAGTTTGAAGGCCTAATGAACAAGGTAATTTATGTCTCAGCCACACCGGGGCCCTATGAATTGCAAAAAAGTGAAGGTGTGATTGTCGAGCAAATTATTCGTCCGACGGGACTGATTGATCCGCAGATTGATGTGCGTCCAGTGAAGCATCAGGTAGATGACTTACTGAAAGAATGCCGGGACCGGATCAGCAAAAAAGAACGTGTGTTGATTACAACTTTGACCAAACGAAGTGCTGAAGACTTGAGTGAATATTATGAATCCTTGGGTTTAAAGGTTAAATATCTTCACAGCGAAATTCACACCATGGAGCGAGTAGAAATCTTGCGAGATCTGCGTTTAGGAGTCTTTGATGTGCTGGTCGGAATAAATCTTTTGCGAGAAGGCTTAGATATTCCTGAAGTCAGTTTGGTGGGCATTACTGATGCTGACAAGGAAGGCTTTTTAAGGTCCGAAAGGTCTTTGATTCAGACGATTGGCCGCGCCGCCCGAAATGTCAACGGCCGAGTCATCATGTATGCAGATACAATCACCGATTCGATGAAGAAAGCTATTTCTGAAACCGATCGCCGTCGAAAAATTCAGTCTGAATTTAATACGGCCAACGGCATTACTCCTATGACCATTAAAAAAAGAATTAGTGAAGGCATGGGCGATCATTTCGATGGATCTGTTGCGACCGGTGTTTTGACTGGAAAAAATATCGATGCTGAACGAAAACTATATGATAAGATGAAAGAAAATCCGACAGAGCTTGCCAAAAAAATCGAAGAATTAAAGAGCAAGATGAAAAAGCACTCGCAAAACCTAGAATTCGAAGAAGCCGCCAAAGTCCGCGACGAAGTGAAGCGCTTGCAGATCATGGAATTGAATTTAAAAGAAGCGAGTGTGGTTTAGAAATTGCCGGCCTGAAAGCCGATCAACGAAATGAAATTAGAACGGGTTCACTGAGTTTTATTTGAGGCCACGAATGATCAACTCGGCACTGGCTGGGTTGGTCGCTAGGGGAACATTGTGCACGTCACAGATCCTGAGCAGCATCGAGATATCGGGATCATGGGGATGCATACCTAAAGGATCCCGCAGAAAAATAACCGCTTGGCAATGACCTGTCGCTACGGCCGCCGCGATCTGGGCGTCTCCTCCGAGGGGCCCCGACAGCAGGCGTTTTATTTTTAGGCCCGCCTTTTGAACCAATCCGCCCGAGTTTCCGGTGCCGATCAAATGATATTGACGAAGGAGTTTGGCATGAGTTTTTACAAATGAGACTAAGAAAGATTTTTTTCCATCGTGCGCAATCAGGGCAATGGTTTTTTTCATTTTATGATTAAAGCGATTTTAAGATGAAACTGCAAGATTCCTGTTGAATGACTCTTAGTTCCCAATGCAAAATTCGAGAATGAAAAAATCAGATCTAAAAATCATGCTTTTAGGGTCCGGTGAGCTGGGTAAAGAGTTTGCGATCGCGGCTCAGCGCCTGGGGCTGTTTGTGATTGCAGTGGATCGCTACGAAGATGCGCCGGCCATGTCTGTGGCCGATGCCTTTGAAGTTATTGATATGCTAGATGCAAAGGCTCTTGAAAAAGTGGTGCAGCAGCACAAGCCGGATATCATCGTTCCTGAAATTGAGGCCATTCGAACTGAAAAGCTGCAAGAGTTTGAAGCTCAGGGAATTCAAGTGGTTCCTACCGCCAAAGCAGCGTACTTAACTATGAACCGGGATGCGATCCGCGATGTGGCGGCGCGAACCTTAAAACTTAAGACGGCTGTATTTTTCTATGCAGAAACTTTAGAAGAGTTGGTTAGCGCCAGTCATAAAATTGGTTTTCCCAACGTTGTAAAGCCTGTGATGTCATCATCGGGGAAGGGCCAGTCCGTCGTTAAAAAACCAAGCCAGATTGAAAAATCTTGGAACTTTGCTGTGACTGGCAGGCGAGGCGATCAGAAAAAAGTGATTGTCGAAGAATTTATTCCGTTTGATTCTGAAATCACTTTGCTGACCATCAAGCAAAAAAAAGGTCCGACCTTATTTGTGGCGCCGATTGGTCATCGGCAGGAACGC
Source organism: Pseudobdellovibrionaceae bacterium (assembly GCA_043779185.1). Lineage (GTDB taxonomy): Bacteria > Bdellovibrionota > Bdellovibrionia > Bdellovibrionales > Bdellovibrionaceae > JAYWDA01. The sequence goes on along the minus strand of JAYWEQ010000090.1, from coordinate 49,678 downwards.
GGCGATTATCAAGAGTCTTGGTTGCCCGCTAAAATCACTCCGCAGCAATTAAAAAAAGCTCAGAGGATGGCTAAAAAGGTCACTGACTATTTGGGAGGCGCTGGTCTTTTTGGCGTGGAATTTTTCGTCACAAAAAAAGAGATTTATTTTTCAGAACTTTCTCCGCGCCCTCATGATACTGGAATGGTGACCTTGGCTTCCCAAGATTTAAATGAATTTGATCTTCATCTAAGAAGTATTTTGGGATTTCCAATTCCATCAATTTCTTACTGGGGGCCAACAGCTTCCGCCGTTATTTTAGCGGATCAAGATTCAAAAAACTTTTCAGTCTTTGGAATTGATCAAGCTTTAAAAATAAAGCAAAGCGAAGTGCGATGGTTCGGAAAGCCGATCACAAAACCGTTCCGGCGCATGGGTGTGGCCTTAGCTCGTGGGAAAACGATTCAGGAAGCCCGAAAAAAAGCTTGCCAAGCAGCTGCGTTGGTGAAAATTAAATATTTAGATTAGGTTTCTGTTTTAAGTTCGGCTTCTTTTTTTTCTTCGGATTTTAGAAATGCCGCAATCATATCTCGACGAGAAACAATTCCCACTAAGTTCATTTTTTTATCGACCACTAAAACTCGCCGAACAGGTTTTGTTAAAAACCGCTTAAAAACTTCAGAAAAAGGATCATTGGCTTGGACGGTGACCAATTGATTAGCGGGGACAAGCTTTCCATGAAAATCAGAAAGGGGTTGATCTAATTCCCCCAAAGCCGCAAAGCGCATGAGGTCAGATTCACTGACAACACTGATGACTTTTAAGGAACCTTTTTCCACAACAGGGGCACCACTAATTTTTTTTGCGATAAATGTCTTGATGATGCTTCGAATAGTTTCTGACATCGTCACAGAGAAGGGTTCTGGCGTCATAATTTCAAAAATATGGAGGGTCGAAACACTTGATTTTTTCATCCTCTAATTCTAAGGGAAAAATTCGGCCTGAGATTCAAAAACTTCGGCGTTAAAGTTCTGTTCTAGCCCTTTGACCGGTGCATTGGCATAGGTTATCAATAGCTTCTGGAAACCATGCTCCAAAGGACGGTTTATGAAAGCGTTGAATTTAATTCTTTTTATTGCAGGGTTAGGGATGACACAGGTAAGCGCTGCGTTGACGAAGGATTCGCTCACGATCGGATTAAGTGCCGAGTTTGAAAATCTTAATCCATTAATCACCTCACAGGCCGCGACCAAATATATGCTTTATTTAGCTTGGCGGCCCCTTGTGATTCTAACACCTGACAATCAATGGAAGCCTTTGATCATCAAACAAATTCCAACCATCGAAAATAAACTGGCAAAAAAAATAGGCGCAGGGCTGCAGGTTGTGATTGAAATTATTGATCAGGCCAAATGGGGAGACGGCACGCCATTATCGTGCCGGGATATTCAATTTGCTTGGCAGGTGGGAAAAAGTAAAAACGTCTCAAATCCGAATCGTGAGCCTTATGAAAATATCACGCGAATCGAGGCTGACAAAGTCAATCCCAAGAAATGCACGATTGATTTTGCCAAAACTAAATTTGATTACTATCAAACAATGCCAGATCCCTTGCCCGCTCATTTAGAAGAGGCCATTTTTAAGAAATACGGCAATAAAGCGGAAGGCTATGATTTAAACTCTTTATATACAAAAAACCCGACCAACCCCGGTCTTTATTTTGGTCCTTATGTGATTTCAGAAGTAAAACTAGGAAGCCATTTAATTTTTACACCCAATCCCTACTTTTATGGCAAAGCTCCTGAGTTTAAAAAAATTATTTTTAAATTAGTTCCTAATAATGCAACCCTAGAGGCCAATCTGCGCTCAGGGATTATTGATATGATCAGCTCGGCAGCGGGGCTAGGCTTAGATCAAGCGGTTATTTTTGATAAAAAAGTAAAATCAGAAAGTCTGCCTTACTCGGTTGTCTTTGAAGACGGAGTTATTTATGCCCATATTGATTTAAATTTGGAGTCTGCGATTTTGTCAGATTTAAAAGTGCGTAAAGCGCTTTCGATCTCATTTAATAAAGATGAAATGATTAAATCTTTGCTGGAAGGTCGGGGACGGCCGGCCCATCATTTTGTCACTGAAAAGGATCCGTGGTTTACCGACAAGGTGGAAAATTACTCCTACAATAAAAGGGAAGCCGGACGCTTACTAGAGGAGGCTGGCTGGAAAATGGGCGCTAAGGGCTATCGTGAAAAAAATGGCAAAACACTGACCTTGAATTTGTTGGCCGCGGCCGGAGCCAAGCTGAATGAAATGATAGAAGTTTACTTACAGGAAAAATTCAAAGCCGTTGGCATAGAGCTTTTGGTTAAAAATGAACCACCACGAGTTTTCTTTGGTGAAACCGTCAGCCATCGAAAATTTGATTTAGCGATGTATTCTTGGGTTTCAGTTCCAGAAAGCAGTCCACGATCGACGTTGCACTCATCGATGATCCCATCGGCTAAAAATTCATGGGCGGGTCAGAATTATCCTGGATATAAAAACACCGACGTTGATCATCTGATTGAAAACCTTGAAGAAGAATTAAATCCAAAAAAGCGAGCTGTCTTTGCGCAAAAAATTATCGAAGCTTATGTCCGAGATATTCCTGTCATTCCAGTTTATTACCGTCCGAATAACTGCGTGGTTCCTAAAGCTTTAAAAAACTTTCGGCTTTCGGGACATGTTTTTTATGAAACCTTAACAGCTGAGAACTGGTCTTTGTAATGCAAGATCTAAAACGCTTAGCGGAACTGATGGACTCTAAGTATCGGGGTCCGTTTGGGTTTCGATTCGGCTGGGATGGGTTGATCGGGCTTTTTCCAGTGGTGGGAAATATTGTCACAACTTGTGTTTCACTTTACATCATTATCAGAGCTGCATTTCTAGGTTGCCCGCCGGTTGTCATTGCTAGAATGGGTCTGAATCTGTTGATTGATAATATTTTTGATTGGGTGCCCATTTTAGGAAACATCTTTGATTTCATGTGGCGCGCCAATAATAAGAATATTTCTCTTCTTGAAGCTTATTTGGCAAACCCTCGGAAAGCGGTGGCGGGCTCTAAGGGTGTCATCTTTGGAGTTATTTTTCTTTTAATGGCTCTGTTGGCTAGTTTTATTTTGGCGGCCTTTTATTTCTTGCATTGGCTGATCAATTACATATAATTTACACATGGCGAATCGAAAGATTATTCATGTCGATATGGACTGTTTTTACGCAGCGGTTGAGGTGAAGCACAACCCCTCGCTCCGAGGGAAACCGCTGGGGATTGGCGGGCCTCCCAACACGCGAAGCGTTCTTTGTACGGCTAGCTATGAAGCTCGAAAGTTTAAGGTCAGGGCTGCAATGCCTTCGTCCCAGGCCGTTCGACTTTGTCCACAATTGATTTTGATTCCGCCTCATTTTGATTTGTATAAAAAAGAAAGCCAGGCGGTTCGCGAAATTTTTTATCGATTCACAAATCGGGTCGAGCCCCTGTCTTTAGATGAAGCCTACCTAGATGTCACAGAATCAAAAAATTTTGGTGGGAGTGCCACTTTGATGGCGCAAGAAATTCGTCGTTTGATTCAGACAGAATTAAACCTGACGGCTTCCGCGGGAATTGCCAGTAATAAATTCTTAGCAAAAATTGCAAGCGATTGGAAAAAACCCAACGGTCAATTTGTTATCCGCCCTTCCGAAATAGAACAGTTTATGAAAGCCCTTCAGGTTGAAAAGATTTACGGTGTGGGAAAAGTCACCGCACAAAAAATGCATGAGATGGGATTAAGGACCTGCGCTGATTTACAAAAATATTCAGTTTTTGAATTGGCCCAAGTTTTTGGATCAAGGGCTGCTGAGCTTAAAGAATTAGCCTTTGGAGTCGATCATCGCCCCGTTGAAGTCCGTTCGGAAAGAAAATCTTTAACAGTGGAAGAAACTTTTAATCGGGATTTATGCGACTTAGATCAATGTTTGAAACAGGTGCCAAGACTTTATGAAGACTGGCAACATCGGATGTTAAAATGTAAAGAACAAAATCGAATCCGTGGATTTGTAGTGAAAATTAAATTTTCTAATTTTAAAAGCACGACCCACGAAATTTCTGCAAAACATTGGCCTCAGCTTCAAGATTTCATAACCCTTCTGGGCAAAGCCTGGGAAAGACGTTCTGAGCCAGTTCGGCTGATCGGTTTAGGTGTTCGCTTGGCCTCCGATTCTGTAGAAAAGGAATCGGCCCAAATGAAATTTGCACTTTAGAATCTTAACCTGTGGTTAACATGCCACTGGAAATTCCGGTCACCGTTAAGCGAAGCAAATTCACATCATGATCTTTTTTTGCTAAAATTTGCAAAAGATTGAGCGGGTGAATCATCGGCGATCTCAGTTGAATACTTTCGCCCAACCAAGGGCGAAACCACATTAAATTTGTCTGGTCTGTGATTTCTTGATAACAATGGATCGTTTTTTGAAGCTCTGATTCAAAAGCACGAAAAGTTTTTTCCACATCGTTTTTAGATAATCCACTTTGTTGTAAATAAATCCACCAAATCGCCAGTTCAATTTTAGCAAGAGTAAATCCCAAAACTTTTATATAGGATGTAAAAACTGGTTGTGTTTTAAAATCACTCTTTATTTGCAATTTTTCTTCGGCGGTTATTTCTGACCAGGCGCTGCCGACCCCCCACCATGTCGGAAAAAGTAATCGAGTTTGTGTCCAGCAAAGAACCCATGGAATCGCTCGCAGGCCTTTGGCCGTCAGCTGCTGCGTTCTTTTAGCGGGCCGAGAACCAATTTTTAAAATATTTAAATACGAGTACGGCGTTGCAAGCTCTGTCATTCTTAAAAAATCGGCCGAGCGAATCTGATTCCGATAATGATCGGATATTTTTTTAGACCATTCTTCCAGCGCTTCTGATTTTGTGACTGTCGTTTTGCTTTGCAGCCCGCGCTGTGCGCTTTGAATAATTTTTTCGACCTGTCTTTGAGCAATCGCCGGTGTGGCCAGGGACCGTTCGATCATTTCACCTTGAACAGTCACTTTGTATCGGCTCAGGGCCGACCTGGGCCACCAGGCTGTTTGGTCTTCAATCGAGCCCCCGCCTCGATCGGCACTGCCACCCGAGCCGTGAAAAAAGACTGGGATCAGACCGCTTTTTTGACAAACTTTTTCTAATTCTGGAAGGGCTTTTGCGATGGAAAGACGGCTTGGTAAAACGCCGGCTTCTTTGGCTGAATCCGAATAACCCACCATCATTTCCAGCAGGCCACCCCAATTTTTTTGGCAGGCTGTTTTAATTTCGGGATCGTGGGTCATTTCAAAGATAATTTTTGGAGCCTCTGCCAGAGAGCTGGCCTCTTCAAAAAGAGGAATCACAGGCAGGCAAACATCCCCAAAGGCCAGAGTTTGTTTTTTTGCTGCGGCCCGAATATGCGCCATGGATTCGCACATGCTAATAATAAAACCACGAGCATACCATTGAGGGTCTCCCCCTTTGGATATCCATGCGATAGCGCCCAGCATCCGATCAATCGCTAATTTTTGACCTTTCAAAGGCTTTGCCATCAGTACGTCTGAAGACTCCCGAAGTTCCAAAGGAACAACAAGGCCGGGGAACGTCGAAAAGATCTGCCGCAGGCGTAAAACCTGCTCTGGAAAAGTGGAAAGTTCTTTTAAGTATTCTTTTTCAAAGGCAAAAAAGGCCTTGGTCCATTGCAGCAGTCGTCTAGAATCCCCGGCCCGCACAACTCGTAAAGACTTCGTTGATTTTTTAACAAGCATCAATTTATTTTGTAAAACCTCTGACGGAAATAGATTCAGTGTGTTTTGAATTCCATCTAGAAGCTGCGAAACAATCACCAGAATTTTTTTTCGTGATAAATTAAGGCTTTGCAATAGAACTTTTTCGTCAACCCCAGGATGGCCATCTTTATCGCCGCCGACCCAGCTTCTGACATAGAAAGGAACGGAGGTCCTTTGTAAATCTAGAAGATGAAATAAAACTTCATCTCGCAGAAGCAAAGAGTAAACATGTTCGGCCTCATCTTTGACCTTCGGCGCCCGCGATCTAACAATCGGTGTGCGCCAGGCGACTTCTAACAAGTGCAGCAACTGATTTCGTTCCAGGGATGTGGGTTCCAGCAAATCTTCTTCAGACAATCGATTCAGGATTTGGTTTAGCACTTTTTGAATTTGATGGAATATTTCAATATTTTGCGGAGCTCGGGCTTCTGTCGGATGGGCGGTTAAAACATAAGTGATGCTAACTGGCGATAGACCATCACTGTGCTCAGGGTTTATTTTTAGTGTCAGGCGATGACTTCGGTAAGCATTTTCACATGAATTTATAAGCTCTAGCATTAAAGTAAAGGATCTGGCGATATCAAAACGCTCATTGGAATTTAAACTTTGAAGGTGAAGGTAATTTTTTTCTAATTGCCGAGTTGCTTCCGTAAGGTCAGAACTTCTTAAGCGAATCATGTTTTGTCGTAAAGATTCAATTTGTTGAAATTGTTTTGTTCCTAGCTCGCGCTCGATCACTTGACCTAGCAAAGACACTGAGAAATGAACAAGGCTTTTTAGTTTGGCAGTCAGTTCCATGTCCGCTAGCTAAAATCATTATCGAAGCAATGTAAAGTTAGAAACCAACATTTAAAAGAGGCGAAACGACAAAAGGGCCTTTGGAATTAAAGTTCACTAAGCCAATTTGTACGCCATGCAAATTGGAGGTGAAATTCACAAGGCCTATTTGCAGCCCGTAAACGCTCATGGCTTTATTATAAAGACCTATCTGCACACCATAAATATCGGTGAATGGGGATAAATTCCCCAGCAGTGCGGCTTGGACTCCAACCACTGATGAGGTTGCTGTATTAGAATTTAATCCTAGGGCCATTTGCAAGCCATAGACACTGGTTTTATTATTATTAATGTTGGCAAGTCCAGCGAATTGCAATCCAAGAATGGTTGTTGTGCCTTTCGTATAATTGAAAGCACCAGACAGGGCGATGCCCGTGAATTCCTGGTCCGTGATATTGCCCAAAACTCCAAAGTCTAATCCGTAAAGATCTCGGTGATGTCCCCATAAAAAACTAAATCTTGCGCCCGTAATTGTAAATTCCTCGGAAGGGAATTGCAAAGGGGGCAGAATCGCAACAGCCACCGGAGAAACGGCCGCATCAACTCGCTCAGAGATTAAAAAAAACGCGAATAAAAAGAATAGATTGAAGAATATTTTTTTCATTCCTTACTATAAAGAATTTTTATCAATGATGCATCGACATTTTTTCGCAAGATTCAGCGCAATAACGACAGGCATCGGCGATGGCTTTCATTTCGCTGTCATCGTGGAAGCGTTCACAGCTTTGGGCACAAACTAAACAAGTCTCTGCGCAGGCCATACAGACGACATAGTGCATTGGAGATTCCCGAAGCATAAAGTCAGTCGTCAGGGCGGAAATTTCTGAAACATCGCGAAGCGCCCGAAGATGGGTGACCTCTGAATGCATACCCCCCTTTCCTAAGCAGTGAGAAATCGTCTGTTCGCACAGCTGATGAACGTTCGTGCAGTTTTTAATGCAAGTAAGCAGGTCGCTGCTGAGGTGCTTTTCAATATTTTTTAAGATTGTTTGGCTGGTTTCAAAATTTGATGATGTGTCCATAATAACCCCTTTGGTAAATAGATAAGTGCTTGATTGTCCCAAAAAGGAATCAATCCTCACCTAGAGAGTCTTTGCCGCAAGATTCGCGCCAAAAAAAGCTTAAAGTAAAATTTTTTGCAGTTTCACCAAAAACAAGGTTAGTCTCGGGCATGGCAGTCCCCTGGCGTGTCGAAAAAATTGCTATCTTTGAAGATAATTTCGTTTTTGTTATTCATAACGAAGTCGATGCCATCCTTGTGGACCCTGGCGAAGCGTCGGCAGTCGTTGCCTTTTTAAAAAAAGCCCAATTAAATTGCCGAATGATTTTAATCACCCATCACCATGCAGATCATGTGATGGGCGTGAGCGAAATCAGCAATAAATACTCATGCCCAGTTTATGGTCCGCTTAAAAATCAGGATCAGCTATTAAGCTTGGTCACTGATTGGCTGAAGGACGGGGATAGAATCAACTTTCAGGATCTTCATTTCACAGTTTTTGAATGGCCTGGTCATACCCTTGGGCATTTGGCCTTTTGGTGCGCGGATCAGAAGTGGCTTTTTTCTGGGGATGTTATTTTTTCGTTAGGCTGTGGCCGTCTTTTTGAGGGAAGTTTTGAACAGATGTTTGGGACTTTGCAGAAGCTTAAATCATTACCAGCTGCAACACAAATTTTTTGCACCCATGATTATTTTCCGGCCAACCAAAGATTCTGTCAGTATGAAAAAATCCCTATCGAAGGCTATCGGCCGGAGCATCCTTTAATTCTTGAACAAGAGAAAAAATATAATCCTTTTTTAAAAGCTGCAACCGTTGAAGAATTTCAAAGCGTCCGTGAGCGAAGAAATCAATTCTAAAGGTGACTAGATTTATAAAGCCGGCAGTGCTAGTGTTTTAAAAGTGGCAAAAATTAAAGGTTTTCAAGCTGCAATTGAAGCGCTGCGGGGATTAGATGAAAAGTCTCAGGCGCGAATATTATCTGAGATCTTAAAAAAAGATCCTGAGATGGCGGAACGTTTGAAAAAAAACCTCGTCAGCTTTGATGATTTGTTAAAAGTAAATACGCAAGGAATGCATCGGCTATTTCAAGAAATTCCTGAGCCCACTTGGGTTTTGGCACTTCGAGGAAAGAAGAAAGAATTTATCAATGCGCTTTTAAAACCTTTTGCAAAACGAAAGGTCGAAATGTTTCAACTGGCGCTAGATCACTTGGGGCCGCAATCAACGGCTAAGGTTGAAGCGGCACAGAGATCGATCTTAGACAAAGCGTTAGAGCTTCAACAAAAAGGCTTAATTATTTTTATCAGCGGGGATGATCCCTTAGTTTAAATTTTTTCTTAAAAGTAGGAGTTTGCATGGCTAATATTCATTTTAAGGTTTTAATTCTAGGCGCCGGTTCTGGTGGTGTTTCCATCGCAGCAAGACTTAAAAAAACATTGGGGGCTAGAAATATCGGCGTGATCGAGCCCGCCGATCATCACTATTATCAACCCCTATGGACACTGGTCGGTGCGGGACTTGTCAAGAAAGAGAGCACCCGAAAGCCGATGAATAAAATGATTCCGGCAGGAGTTCAATGGGTTCAAGACCAAGTGCAACAGATCAAAGTTGAAGAGCGGACGGTGGTGTGCACTTCGGGTCAAGTGATTGGCTATGACTATTTAGTTGTGGCGACAGGTTTAAAGCTAGATTGGAATCTGATCAAAGGGATTGAAGGACATTTAGGAAAAGATGGCTTGTGCAGCATTTATCAATACGATCAAAGTGAATTGACGGCACAGATGATTCAAAATTTTAAAGGTGGAAATGCGATTTTTGTGATGCCCCCGGTCCCTATCAAATGTGCGGGTGCGCCACAGAAAATAATGTACCTCGCTGATGATATCTTTAGAAAAAATAAAGTCCGTGAAAAATCTAAAATTATTTTTGCAGCGGCGGGAAAGGTCATCTTTGGAGTTCCCGCTTTCGCTCGGCCTTTGATGGAAGTTGCGAAAAGAAAAAATATAGATCTTAAGTTTTCCCATAGACTTATTGAGGTCTTACCGAAAGAAAAAATCGCTCTTTTTGAAAAAACCACGGAATCTGTTGAAAATGGAGAAACCAAAAGCAGTGTCACTATAGAAAAGCTATCCTATGACCTTCTGCATGTTGTTCCGCCGATGAGTGCCCATCAATTGATTAAAGATTCCGGACTGGCCTTTACAGCGGGGCCACATTCGGGATGGTTGAAGGTGGATCAACACTCTTTACAGCATCAAGATTTTAAGAATATTTTTGGTATTGGGGATGTGACCGGTGTCCCCAATTCAAAAACAGGGGCTGCGATTCGCAAGCAAGCTCCTGTGGTTGCACAAAATATAATGGATGTCATCGAAGGGCGATCGCCCTCGCAAAAATACGATGGCTACGCTTCATGTCCTTTAATCACAGGCATTGGCCAGGTCATCCTTGCAGAATTTGGCTATGATGGAAAGCTAATGCCTTCATTCCCGATGGATATGACGAAAGAACGAAAAAGTATGTGGATTTTAAAGAAGGACTTACTGCCGCCGATGTATTGGTACGGCATGATGAAGGGACGAATGTAGTTTTTTGCTTTTGTCACAGCCTGAGGTGTGGTCGATGACAAGGCCACAGGCCTGCATAAAAGCATAACAAATTGTTGTGCCGACAAACTTAAAGCCCCGCCTTTTCAGATCCAGGCTCATGGCATCAGATTCTGAGGTCGACGTGGGAAGCTTTTGATTCTTCTTTCTGATTTTAATCAAGGGTGTTCCGCCCACAAATTGCCAAATATAATGACTAAAACTACCAAATTCTGTTTGAATTTTAATAAAGCACTTTGCATTTGAAACAGTTGATTCAATTTTCAAACGATGGCGAATCAGGCCTTCGTTTTTCAAAAGTGCAGATATTTTTTTCTGGTTGAATTGAGAGATCTTTTTGACATCAAACTGTGCAAAAGCTTTGCGATAATTTTCTCTCTTTTTTAAGACAGTCAGCCAAGAAAGGCCGGCCTGAGCCCCTTCTAAGGTTAAAAATTCAAAAAATACGGTGTCATCATAGACAGGAATGCCCCACTCCTGGTCATGATAAATTTGATTTAAAGGATCTTGAGCCCAGGCGCAGCGGTTTTTAATGACCATAATGATCCTCTGCAACTCATGATGGGACACTTGTTCATGTTAGGAAAGCTTTTTTAAAAAAATCAGTGCTGTTAGTTTAAAGACCCCATCACTAATCATCTTCAACCCATCTGAGCGGTCCTTCGAATTAAACAGAGTTCAGTGAATGACTAGATCTTAAAATCAGCCTGAGAGAGGCAATTTTTGACTCTGTCTCTGCAGCTCGGTCTTTTTAAACACGGGGACCCCTTTGGAAACGAGCAAGAATTAAATAATTATTGGAACCTGTTATTTTTAAAAAGCAAAAAAAGGACGTGAAATAACGCAAGTAACAACCGCTGCGGAGCCCGGTTTTGTCATAACTAAGCCAGATGCGATGCATCCGAATCGCTTTCTTAAGGTCAAGACCTTTACAAGATGTTAAATCTTTCCATATTAGCCTTCTACGGAGGATCCATGAGATCATTATTAGTTGTTTTGTCGTCTTTGTTTCTATTCAGTTGTGGGATTCAATCTATTCCTCAGTCCAAGAATGATGTGGATGCGTCGTTATCTGAGGTGACCAATCAGTACAAACGCCGGGCTGATTTAATTCCAAATTTGGTGGCGACAGTTCAAGGTTACGCAAAACACGAAAAGGAAACCCTGGAGGGCGTGACCCAAGCGCGCGCACAGGCCACTCAAATGACGATCGATCCCAGCAAAGCGACACCTGAGCAACTGCAAAAGTATTCGCAAGCTCAAGGTCAGCTGGGCAGTGCCATCGGGCGCCTGTTAATGGTGGCGGAAAAATATCCTGATTTAAAAGCCGATCAAAACTTCCGTGACTTGCAGGCGCAGCTTGAGGGTACGGAAAATCGTATCACGGTGTCTCGGCAACGCTATATCGAATCAGTAAAGAATTTTAATAATTTGATTTTGGTGCCGCCAACCAGCTGGACCAACTCCATGATGTATCATTTCGAAAAAATGCCTCAATGGGATGTCGCGGCTGAAGAAAAAGCTAAAATCGAAAAAGCTCCAGAAGTTAAATTCTAATGAAAATTTTCTTGGCGGCATTATTTCTATCCTTCCAGGCCTCGGCTGAAATCCGCTGGCCTGAAATGTCTTCAGCGGTTGTCGATGAAGCAGGAATTTTAAGTTCCCAAGAAAAATATGAAATTAAAAACTGGATTCACAAATATCGCGACAGCGGAAAAGCCCAATTGCAAGTCGTTATTGTCAAAGACCTGCAAGGCCTTCCCATCGAAGATTATTCGATCAAGCTTGTTGAAAAATGGAAATTGGGAAATGAAAAACGCGATGACGGTGTCTTGTTCATTGTTTCAACAACAGAGCACAAGATGCGCATCGAAGTGGGTCAAGGTTTAGAGGGTGCTTTAACGGATCTGCAATCCAAGCGAATTTTAGATGATCGCGTAAAGCCTCTTTTTAAATCGGGGCAGTATGCGGCGGGAATTGCAGCCGGAGTTTCTGAAATCATTCAAGCCGTGGACCCAGAATATTTTAACAAACAAGGTGAACCGGCCCCGCAGGCGGATCGGCATGGAAAATCCAACAGAATCTCGCTGATTGTTTTTATTTTATTTCTTATTTTCAGTTTCTTTGGTCGTCGACGCAGCGGCATTTTTCCATTCTTAGGTGGTGGAGGGGGCTGGGGCGGTGGTGGCGGAGGCGGCAGTGGCTGGAGTGGCGGCGGTGGTGGATTTAGTGGTGGAGGAGCGTCCAGTGACTGGTAAACAGAAAGTTCAATCAAAGGCTGACGGCTTTGCCGCGCATTTCCTGACCCACGATCAGGTCATGAAAATTACGCAAGCCGTAGTTTCTGCTGAAAAAGGCACGCGCGGTGAAATCGTTCCGATGATTGTTCAGCGATCGACGCCAATTGGGCATTTGCCATTATATTCTACAGTGATTGTTTTTAGTTTATTCTTGTTAGTTCTTTTGGAGTGGCAACCTTGGTGGCTTTTGATCGGTTGGGGCTTGCCGTTGGTGGCAGCGCTGTTGATCGCTTTAGTGGCGGGGTTTCTTTTAGCCCGTTGGCCCGTCCTGCAGAGAGCATTAATCCCAGCCCATGACCAAGAGTCTCAAGTCTGGCAGAGGGCTCATTGCGAGTGGGCGATGAGTAAAATTCAAAAAACGCAGGAACGAACGGGGATTTTAATTTTTGTCTCAGTGATGGAAAGGAAAGCCATTGTATTAGCGGACGACGGAGTGGCCAAGTTTTACAACGAAGACACTTGGAAAGAGGTGGTTCAAATCTTGGGGCAACATCTTTCAAAAAATCAATGGACCGAAGGTTTTCAAAAAGCCATCGCCCGTTGCGGTGAGATTCTAAAAAAGCACCTGCCCAGCGGCGCCACCAATCCTAATGAATTGGACGACGCTCCCATTATAAAAAGCTAGGTCCCACCCTCAAAAGGACTTTTCAAGTCCCTTTTTAAATAGTAAGAATATCCAATCAAATGCGGCCGTAGCTCAGCTGGATAGAGTACCTGGCTTCGAACCAGGGTGTCGGGAGTTCGAATCTCTCCGGCCGCACCATTTTGTCCAAGTGTAAGAAGATTCTCAGGGAATCTGCATTCTTTAGAAATCATTATTTAAATTCCTTTTGCTGATCTTCACTTTTTTAGGAAGACGAGCTGTCATAAGTTTGATGCCCTCTTCGTCATTTGGTTGTGTCAGAGTGACGAGTTCCTTCTCAAGACCAAGTGTCCACAAGGCTGAAGCTAAAACAGCAAGACTGAATGTGATCCCACCCTTTTCAAGAGCCTTCACAGTTGAAGCGCTAGCTGCATAACTTTCCAGGCCCATTTTTTCGGGGGAATGGCACTTTTAAAAATAAACCTTTCGTCTGTATTTACATATAATTTACATATTGCTGTTGCAAAGGTCAATCACTTAATTTAATCCTAAATTTAACAAAATAAGAGGTGCTAAATGGGAAAAATCAAAGAAACTCTGAATAAGCTAACCTTTTTTTCTGAAGCAGAGGGTACGCACCAATACAGTTGTTCTGAAGCAAAAAATAATATTGAAATATTATTTTTTGGCGACATTCAGTGTGGATTCCCTTCGCCCGCTGCCGACTACATCGAAAAAAGTTTAAACCTGCATGATTTTATCGTTAAAAAACCAGCTGCAACGTATTTTATGCGTGCTAAAGGTGATTCGATGGTTGATGCGGGAATTTATCCGAATGACCTCCTTGTCGTTGATAAGTCCATCACTGCGAAAAGCGGTCATATCGTGGTCGCAAGCTTAAATGGAGAAATGACTCTAAAAAGATTATCATATCGCGCTGGTTTACCAATCCTCATTGCTGAGAATAAAAAATATCGAGCGCTTCCAATAACTCCCGAAATGGAATTCCAGGTCTTTGGCGTATTAACTTGTAACCTGCACCTTCATACTTAACATGAATAAAATATTTGCCTTAGTTGACTGTAATTCTTTTTACTGTTCTTGCGAGAGAGTGTTTAATCCTTCGCTCAACAATAGACCCATTATTGTTCTATCGAATAATGACGGATGCGCGATCTCTAGAACTGACGAAGCAAAAGCTTTGGGAATTCCGATGGGCGCTGTTTACTTTCAAATTAAGGATTTAATAAAAAAAAATAATGTAAAGGTTTTTTCTTCTAACTATACGCTCTATGGGGACTTAAGTAATCGAGTCATGCAAGTGCTTTCAACCTTTGTTCCCGAAATGGAAATTTATTCTATAGACGAAGCATTTTTATCTTTTAATGGAATGGAAAAATTTAATTTAATTAATTATTCTAAAGAAATAAGAAAAACAGTTTTGCAGTATACTGGAATCCCTACTTGCGTCGGAATTGGTCCGACTAAAGTCTTAGCAAAAGCTGCAAATCATATCGCAAAAAAAAATAAAATTAAAACTGAAGGCGTTTTTAATCTCTGCGATGAGCAGCTGCGTGCTGATATCTTAAAAAAGTTTCCCGTTGAGGATATTTGGGGCATTGGAAGACAGTCTGCTAAAAAACTGCATTCACATAAAATAAAGACAGCCTTTGATCTAATGAGGTCTGATCCAGAATACATCAGGAAATTAATGACCATTGTTGGTAGTCGTATTGTGGAAGAGCTTCGCGGAATTTCCTGCATTGATTTAATGACTGATATAGAAGATCGAAAACAAATTGTTTCTAGTCGTTCTTTTGGGAAGCAAGTTAAAAAACTTTCTGAACTTCAAGAATCGATTTCTAATCATGTGACGACCGCAGCAGAAAAGCTACGTTCACAGAACTTAATTTGTAAAAATATCACCGTTTTTATTCAAACTAACCCGTTCAAATCAACACCACAATACCATAACTCAGCAAGTATGGATTTAATGAGTGGTAGCGCGATAACCAATAAACTTATTAAGCAATCGATGCGACTGCTTAATGAGATTTATAAAGATCAGTACGAATACAAAAAATGTGGAGTCATTTTTAATAATTTAGTAAAAAAACATTTTTTACAGACAGATCTTTTTAATCAGCATGACTCTGTCAAAGAAGAAAATTTCATGGTAGCGATTGATAGTATCAACCGCTACCATGGAGCTAATACTGCCAAGTTTGCTTCATGCGGGGTCAATCACTTTTGGAAGATGCTATCAGAAATGAAATCACCTTGTTATACGACTCGGTGGGCTGATCTTTTAGAAATTTAGAAAACTTTTTTCAACTTAAATTGCCAAATGATAAAACAATATCGGGATTGAAGTGTTTTGTGGTCAAATAAATAACTTCACTTCTAACTCATATCCGTCGGGATCAATAACAAACGCCGCGTAGTAATCGACCCCGTAATCAGGACGTGGACCTGGCGCTCCGTTGTCACGACCTCCATGTCTTAAGGCCTGTGCATAAAAATTGTGAACTTCTTCTTTTTTATTCGCGTGGAAAGCTAAATGAAATCCCTCACTTGGAATTGAGACATTGTCAACACGCTGTTTAATCTCAAAAAACTCTCGCCCTATAGATTTTCCCCAGCCAGCACCTGATTCAAAGGCGTACATTCTTTCGTGACCAAGCTCGCCTAATACAGCGTCATAAAATTTTAGAGATTTTTGAAAATCTGAAACTGAAAATGAAATATGACTTAAAAAATCCATAGCCAAAGCTAATAACAGAAATAGCATCGATCAACAATAGAATCTATCTGACTTCAAAGCTAGATAGCTAACCATGGATCTTTTGAAACTGATAGATCAGTTGGCAGAAGAAATACTTTAAAAGAAGACCCAAGAGCTGCCATCTATTTGTGATAGTCGCGATTTCTAAGGCCGTCAATAAAAGTGAGAACAAAGTGTTCCCAAATGGGAACATGATACACGTGGGGAATCTTAATACAGAAAGAAATAATTGCTTGGCGCCCGCCACAAGCCCGAAGAAACGGTCTTTTGCAAAATAATCCAAAACAACTGGCTCACATTCCAAAATTAAATCGAAAATGATTCCGGCTACCCACCGCCAGATTTTGTGATCCTGGAAAGTTCTGCCGGTAAGTCATAAATATTAATAAATTTAAGTTTCATACCTCCTTCGTCAATTTCGCGAGTTTTAGAGTCTGAAGTCACAATCCAATTTTTCCCGGAGGGATAGCGGCGTCTAAAGACATTTATAGCACTGTCGTCGAAATGTTTTTCTTTCCATTTGCATTCAATCACATGAACCGAGTTGCGACCTGCGGGCAGGACGAAGTCGATTTCAATTTTAGATTTTGTTCTCCAATACCTAACATCATTGCCGTAACCCTGGGCTTGCAAGTTTTCAAGAGTGAGGTTTTCAAGGAGGAGGCCGCAATCTTCTGTTCTTAAATCTCGAATATTGTGGGTATAGCAGTAAAACCCCGTATCAAAAGAATAGACCTTAGGCTGACTCACAATTTCTTGTTCACTATTTTGGGAAAAGGGGCGAATCACACTGATGGCTTTCGTGGCCTCTAGAATATCCAGATACTTTACAACCGTGGGACGAGTTATTCCACTGACTTGTCCAAGTTTAGTCACCTCAAAAATATTTCCATTTGATGAGATAAGGTATTCAAGCGCTTTTAAAAATGGTTGACGCTTATCAACCGCGAAAATTTCTTGCACGTCTCGAGCATAAAAGGAATCCAGCCATTCGCCATAAAACTCCCCGTCAAAGTTTTGTGATAAAAGGGCCGGCGGCAGTCCTCCATGTAAAAGCCTTTTTTCAAGAGACACATCAAAGGCTTTAAGCTCTTGGATGAGAACAGGAACGAAATGAACATTCCTTTTTCGCCCGCTAAGACTGTCTTTAAATTTTTTTGAAGCCACAAGTGTTGAAGAACCTGTTGCCAGAAAACGGGAATTTTTTTGTGTATCAGCGCCAATTTTAAGAAGCATACTGGCTTCGGGCAGTTGGTGTATTTCATCAAACACATAAATTTTTGCTTTGTTGGATTGATAGAACTTTTCTGGATCAGAGACTAATTCCTGAGTGCTTGGTAAATCACAATTGAAATATTTTGCATGAGGAATGGATTCAACCAATGTCGTCTTTCCTGATCTTCGAACGCCAGCGAGCCATGCAATCGGGCTTTTACTCCAGGCTTGGGTTATTTTCTTTTCCCAGAACGGCCTTGATATACTCATTGGCGCCTCTCTTCCTCTTGAAAGTATACTTTACATATAGTAATACCATATGTAAAGTATACTTTCAAGAGGAAAAAGGCAACCTTAGTTAAAAGGATGAGTATTGCTGAGCCCAGGCCGTTCAAGGCTGACAGTCATGATTATTACCCTTATGAGTATTGGCAATGCTTTAAAAGCAATAGCATCTCTTTCAACTGTGATAGTACTGGTGTTCCAGATAAATATGAGGGTGTCTGTCGAGTTCAAAATTTCGCACTACAAACTTGAGAAAAGTAAGTTTGACTTAACTAAGAACACTGTGGCCATGTGTGCGAAATCATCCCCGATTAAACCTAGGGGAAATTTAGTTTTAAGTTCTGCCAGATGAGCCGAATCGGCTCAGAAGGCGTGGACAGAAATTTGAAATAAAATCAGGAGAAAGACTTTTAAGATTTTTTGCACTTTTGAAGTTCCTTGCTTGGAGGAACATGCATCGGATGAGTTTTGACCCAATGTTCTCCGTAAGGACAAACCCGCCAAGAGTGGACTTGCGGTGGCGCAGATTTAAATTTTGGTTTAAGATTTAGAAACTGCTCCACTTGAGTGTGCTTGGATTAACTCGCGCGTCGAATAAGATTAGTTATCCTAGAGGCTTATCCTCTCCTTGCGTCCTTTTGAATTCCATAGGAATTCAAAAGGTAACAACGAAACACTTAAATACTTAGAATTAGACAAAAATCATGAGGCGTTAGTTTGCACTAAGCACACTCAAGTGGGGCAATTTTTGAAACTTAAATTTATTAATATTTATGACTTACCGGCAGAACTTTCCAGTCTTCGGATTTAGGCGAGGTCAAGGACTGTCCGGACAGATGTCCTGTTTAAATTTTTTCGTGAATGCGCAATCTTGCCCTTCGCAGCCATTTTTTGTTTTGATTCTTTCAAATACCCAGCTCAAAGACTGACGGCCCGAATGATCCGTTTCATTTTCAAGAAATGAACCGGAAATGCAGGCATATCGAACTCCCTTTAGCAAAGCTTTCGCATCTTTAAGAAAATCTTTGCAATCCTTTATAGGCCAAAGCCTGCGTTCAAAATATTCGTGCTGAATATGATTGAATGAGGCTTTAACGACAAGCAATCCCTTAACGCCTTCATGTTTATCTGGAATACCATTACTATCGCATCTGAAAGAGATGGTTTTAATTTTAAAGCATTGCCAATACTCGTAAGGATAGTACTCTTGATTGT
Organism: Pseudobdellovibrionaceae bacterium; assembly: GCA_043779185.1. Classification (GTDB taxonomy): domain Bacteria; phylum Bdellovibrionota; class Bdellovibrionia; order Bdellovibrionales; family Bdellovibrionaceae; genus JAYWDA01. The sequence goes on along the minus strand of JAYWEQ010000090.1, from coordinate 31,054 downwards.
CAGCATCGAACGGCCTGGGCTCGACAACGCAGGCATTTGTCGCTAAATCCTTTACAGTGAGGACGCCATGTACTCTTCTGGCAGATAAAATGGCACTGTTGCGCCGCCAACATACACAGCTCTTTCATTAAGTTCACCCAGAGCTTGGGCCACCATTTTTATCATTTCGATTGATGCGGGATTGACACTCATGACGACATAATCCTTTTTTCTAGATATTGCTCGGCCAGCCTGCGTTCGCGAGCTCGACCGACCCGAAGGATTTCGACTGCCGCCATCAAGTCATAAAATTCTTTATCCTTCAATACCGCCTCCGCTAAATTAGGATAGAGCGGCTTAATCACCTGTCCTCGTTTTTTTCCCAAGGAAGAAGGCCAAACAAAAACATCCTCGCTACTTTGGACCACCATTTTTTCGTGAGCCGGCGAAGATATCCCAGTAGGAATCCCGACTGACAGCGATCCCAACTGGACGGGAAATACATACTTGATTGCGTGGATCAGTAATTCCAGAGATGCAGCACGATTGGGACGCTTTCCGTGTATCAATCCCGACCTCTCGAGACGCTGGAGACTTTTGGCAACTTCACCTTGGCTAAGCCCCATCTCCTGAGCGATATCGATCTGACGCCAGTCTTCTTGGCGCTTTATAAGAAGCTTTACTAGGACGGCCACATCTTGAGGCTTTAAAGCCGATGACTGTTGCATAGATTTAGTATCGGCTAAAATTAGAAATTATTCAATATTCAAATATGGAATAATGAATAATCATGTATTTTCATATGCTTACATAGTTAGTGGAGGCTATGCTCAATTACAAGAACTAAGTGGGTCAGTGGTTTCACAGGTTTACAAGATCACTTGGGAACGGGAACGCCTCGATTTGACGGAACTGGCAAGATTGCGTTGGGTTGAGAGATGGGTTGTGAGCCATAAAAAAATAACTTGCATTTATGTAGCTAAAGAGCTACACTCGATCCAGTGGAAGCGGTAACTAAGACTCTCATCAATTATAAAACTGAAGATGGAAAAGAGCCGTTCCGTGAGTGGCTCAAGTTTTTGCGAGACAAGGTCACGGCAGCCAGGATTCAATCTCGACTTGAAAGAGTCAAGCTGGGAAACTTTGGTGATACAAAGCCTGTTGGTAACGGAGTCAGTGAGCTTCGCTTTACTTTTGGCAGTGGCTTTCGAGTTTATTTTGGACAAGATGGTGATCAGATCGTTGTCTTGCTGATTGGTGGAGATAAATCGTCCCAAGAAAAAGACATTCAATTGGCTCACAATTATTGGGCTGATTATACAAGGAGAACACAAGATGGAAAAAGTGAATAAAGCAGGTGCTTCCTATCGCGATAGCCTCATCGAAGATTTGCGCGGTGATGATGTCGCTCAATTTGAGTATATCAAAGCCAACTTTGAAGAAAACGGTGATATGCCAGCGGCCATTCTTTCAGCTATCCGCACAGTGGCAGAGGCTCGAGGTTTCAAAAACTTTGCAGCCGAAGCCAACTTAAACCGTGAAAATCTTTACCGAGTTTTGTCAGAAGAAGGCAACCCTCGACTGGATACCTTTTTTAAAATTCTTGATGGATTGGGTCTTCGACTTTCCGTGGAGCCTAAAACAAAGGTCGGTTGATGAAGCACTTTCGCTTAGAAAATTGCGTGAACTAAAACGGCTTGATCGAAAGCAAGCCGTCATAAAATAATCGAAAAATTCGAAAACGGAAGGTCACAACTTTTCCCTTCGAAGATCGCCGAAATTTTAAATGACTATGCAAATCGAATCGCGGGTCGGAGCTGCGAAGGTGGCTCTCGAGGTTTTGCTCTCGGTTCTTCGCGAGCTTGGCTATGAGTATAAAATTATAGCGAAAAAAGTGGCTTGAGGGTCAAACCCTGGATTCCTCGTTCAAGGGACGAAACGCCCAGGAAGCCTGAGCGTTTTGAGCATGATGGCAATCACAAGACCAGTAATTGTTGGACAATTATTTTGAGCCGTCAGCGTGACTAGATTGTTTTGGTGGCGTACTTAAAGATGATCCTGAAGACCTTGAAAATTTCCCTGAGTAGGCTTCACACACGCTATATCCTTTAAACGAACTATAGCACTTATCAAAAGCAGACCCAGCTTTCATTGCTAAAGATGGATTTTCCATATCTTTCGCAGACAGTTTAGTTTTGTTGCTTTCAAACTTATTACAAAAATCAGATGTTACTTCCATAAGGCCGAAGTCAGAATTTCTTGCGACCTGTTTAATATTACAGTCGTTATCAAACCGAAGAGTCTCAGACTCCTCGGTTCCAAGCGCATTTTTCGTTTCAATTATCATATCAGGTGTCGCGCTGTTGTGATAACTTATTTGAAAACCATTTTTTTCAATATCACCGAAATGAACTATGTCACCGTTATCCATAGTATTTTTACTTAGCCCAGGCTGATCGTAAGACCCATAACCATTCTTTTTTAAAAAATCTGAAAAACAATAGATTTACAAACAGTTGCATTCGCATGGGTTTGAACCGCGAATAAAATTATTGTAACCTTGTGCAAGACCTAAGGCTTAAAACCGAATGAAATCAAGATGGGTCGATATTCTAAATTTGAATGGAAATTCATCTAAGGCCCCTGTCACATACAAATCCGTAAGGAGTGATTGCTTAAGGTCCTGAGGTCTTGCGCTGATCTTTTCATTGAAAGGATTTTCTTTTTGCAGCCGATCAAATAGAAGTTGCAAGTTTAGTGCGTGTCCAAGCTCTGCTTCCAGTTCCGCGTCTGGATGGCGCCGGTGCATTTCATAAGCGTGATTTTCAAGGAGTCTTAACCAGTAGGTTTTTTTCTCAGGATTTTGCCCATCATTGAAAGTAGCCGTCGACGATAACAAAAAGATTCTCACTGAGATTATATTTCCAGCGTTCAGTGATGCCGTCTTGCCTATCAATCAGCGCGATTCGCTTAGCGTCTAGATAGTTCTTATTAGGATCTTTGATAAAGGCGTCAATAAGTGCAAACTCTGCATCAGATAGATGCGAGGTCATTTCCTCGAGCTGATTTTTTTCTATTTCCCAGATGTGTCTCGTATTCGGCGATGGTCTTGTCATATTTTTCTTGGCCGAACTCCGCGATGAACTTCTCTTTATTTTTAATGATAAAATCCCGAGCTTCGGATGCCGAGATCGGTTTTAGCGGTTTATTGAGAGAAGAGTTTTTCTTTTGCTTCATGGCCTAAATCTGGAGTTGGGGCTTTGCTTGATAACTTTTGGTGGCTCCGGGGAGAATCGAACTCCCACGTCCTTGCGGACACCGGATTTTGAGTCCGGCGCGTCTACCAATTCCACCACAGAGCCATCTGTAAATTTGAAGAAAATTGGAGCTCTGTTTCTAACTTAAAGAGCACTCTTCACTCAAGAAGTTTTTTCATGGCTTGTCACGGATCTGGTCACTTTTGCTTTCAGTGGTGCCATTTAAGCCCTTGCAACCACATTAGAAAGCTCAAACATATTGAAGTCTTACGAGGGCGACCAAATCGGGGTGCTCGTGGCATAGGCATTGCTTAACCACTCTGCAGATCAAAGTAATGAGTTTTGACTAACGAGGAGATGATATGAAAAAACGCGTCTTATTGACGGCTGTTTTAAGTTTGATGACCGCACCGGGTTTTGCCGCGCGTTCGCAAGCTATAGACAGCGAGGTCGATGCAGAAATCGATCAGATGTATAGTAGCAGAGCGGCGCCTTCCAGCACTTCAACGGGCACTATTGCTCCGCAGGGTTCTGGCCAAGGTCAACCGATCTATATATTGAACCAAGCGACACCAACGGCGAATGCGCAAGCTTCGAATCAAGCGTTGGCGCAACAGTCGCAGGTTCAAAAACAACCAACGACCTATATCGAAGCTTCGCCATTAAAGAAGTCTCGTGCGGATCAGATTCGTGAAGCCAGGCAACAAGTCGAAGCTGATACTGAATCTAAAATCGTTGAAAAGCTTGAAGTCTCTCGGATGGAAGACGAGAAACGAAGAGCTGACGTGCTGTTTGGTGAAAAGTTTAACCAAATTGGACAAGCTCAGCCGCAGCAACAACAGCAGCAAGAACAATCTGTTGTGATTGCGCCGGCACCCGTCGCGCCTGTTTCAGTGGCACCGATGGCAGTTGTAGCTCCGGCGCCTGTTGCGCCTGTGCAGACAGCGGCTGTCAGTCAAGAAGATTCACGCGATATTGTTCGTGAAGAAGTAAGAACAGCTTTAGATGCTGAAAAGAAAGCGGTTGTCGCTCCTACAACGCAGAAATATTTTTCTGCCCTTGCCGGTGTCGGCGAGTATCCAGATGTCCAAAATGTTCGGGGGAACTATATTTTGGGAGCTTCATTTGGAACGAAGTTTGAGGATGCCTACGCCGTGGAGGGTTCATTCATCTACTCTAACTACACAGTCGCAAAAGTCGATGGTGCAAGGTACTATTATGGAAATCAGTACGCTCCCACTTTAGTGGACGTGCAACAGTACGGTTTCGCAGTGGCTATGAAGTACTATCTTTTAAATGGGATGGTTCGCCCCATTCTTGGTGGTGCGGCTCAGTACTCTTACCGAACATTTGCTTGGTCGGCTGAGAATTACGGCGGCAGCTCGCAACAAGGTGGAAGCGATGCAAACTCTCAAGCGATTGACTTGGGCGTTGTGACCGGAGCTGATTTTGAATTCTCGCCAAGGTTTACTCTAGGTGCAGATTTCAGATATATGTTTAATATGAGCAGCCGGGTTTCTCAGGGCAATGGTGGATTTTTAGATTCTCAGGCTTATGGAACTCCGATTGAAAAGTTACAGTATTGGAATATGTCTTTAGCAGCTCGAGTGAGCTTCTAAGACAGAGTCTTTTTGAATTAAAAATTTGATCTTCGTTAGTCATCTCGAATGACGTAGGAACCCAGACCTTCAAAAGTCTGGGTTCTTTTTTTTAGCAGGCGCGACTTTCTATCTGGCCTAAAATATGAAACATTGAAAGCATGTTATTTCTTTTTTTTGCATTTAGTTGGGCTGCGACCATCACGCAATCGGCTGGGATTGTCGGGCAGGATGTCGTCACAAGTCGCGAAGTCCAGATCGCCGCAGTGATTGATAAAATTTTAAACGAACCCAATGCCAATAAAACCACAGGCCTTTATGAAATTCAGATCAAAGATGAAAAATTTCCCGAACTGACCACGACCTATTTATTGGAGCGGGCAGCGGTGCTTGAGGGCGAAAGTTTTTCTGTCGGCCAGGTCAAGGACGCCGAATTGAAGGAAGCCTTTAATCAAGTTGAAAAAGTCACTGGTTCAAAATCATACTGGCAGGGGCTTGAGGCCGACCCAGCGACCGTCAAAAAAATTATTCTTATCAAGCTGATCTCAAGAAATTTTATAAAGATCAAATCAGAGTCTATGTCCGGCATTATCACTGATGCCGAGGCCAAAACTTACTTCGAAAGAAACCGCCTTAAGTTTGGTTCATCAACGTTAGATAATTTTAAAGAAAATATTAAAGTTTATTTAGCCCAGCAGCAAAAAGAAGAAAAACTCCGATCCTGGTTTGAGCTTCTAAAAAAGAAATATAAAATTAGAAATCTGCTGATCGAGAGTATGAAGGCGCCTCAATAGTTCCTAGACATTAGTATGAACTTTCAATGCGCATCTGACAGGCCCCTTCATTAGGTATATATTTTAATCCATGCCAATTGATATTAAAGAAACATCCAATGCCAATGAGACCAAGCTTGAATTGATGGGGACCATCGATGAAAAAGCACTGATGCCCATTCATACAGGCGCCATTATTTTAAGAATCGATTTAGGCCGAGTGACTAATATTAATTCCATCGGCGTTCGAAATTTTTTGTTATGGGGTGAAAAGCATGCCATGGTTAAATCCATTCGACTGGAAAACTGTCCGGCTATTTTTGTAAAGAACTTTGGTAACATCAGCGGGTTCTTAAAGCCGAACATGACAGTGATGTCTTTTTTTGTTCCTTTTTACAGTGAAGCCACGCAAGAAACGATTGAAATTCATTTGGTTAAAGGTCGGGATTTTAACCCTGAAGGTATGTTGAATGTGCCGCCGGTGAAGGATTCAAAAGGAAATACGATGGAGATGGATGTGACGGATTCGTTTTTTTCCTTTTTCAAAAAATGAGAAGTCTTTTTGATGAATTTTCAAAACTTTGGCCGCCCTCTCGCCAGCACGCCATCGGCAATCTGCTAAGAAATATACGTGTGATCAGGATCCCGTCGGACGTGGGCCTCGTCGGACAAGGACAAAAAGAATCAACCATCATCGTGATTGATCCTGAAGGCGAGGACTGCAACCCAATGGAGTTCCTTCTTAAAGGTTATGAACATGTCCTTTATTCTTCGCGAAAAGACTTTGGTGCTCAGTTGTTTGCGTCTTGCTTGATGAGTAAGCGTCCGGATAGTTTTACTGAAAACCCTATTCCTTATTTTTTTCAAGGTTTTGCGCCCACTCCTGAGGATGCGACGAAAGATACAAATTTTATAAGGAATTTTAAAAGCAGTGAAGACAAGCCCTTCCTGATCAACGAGCTAGGAGTTTTTTTTAAACAAGAGCGCGCTCTCCGCAGTATTGAAGATATCTGTTTGCAGGCGGCCGATGAAATGATCAGCAACGCCCTTTATAATGCACCGATAGGAATTAACGGAGATCGCCTTTTTCAAAAAGTTCCACGCGAAGTTGATATCACTCTTCCGCAAGGTAAAAAGGTTAAACTTTTTTCTTGCTATTCACCTCAGAAGGTCGTGATCGGCTGTGAAGATCCTTTCGGCTCGTTAGAGCGTCAGACTATTTTAAATCGCCTGGTTGAGATTTTTTCGCAAAGACAATCGTCGCCCATTATGTCGGCGGCGGGGGCCGGAATGGGAATGAAATTTATGATCGAAAATTGTGCTAATTTTTATATGTTTGGTGAAAAAAGAAAACGATCCATTGTCGCTTGTACTTTTTTACTGGAAGGCCGCCGAAAAAATATCGGTCGAGCCAATCATCTGCATATTAGCATTCGCTAAAGTTAGAGCTCTAGATAGTGTTCAGGAACAGCATCAATTTCCATTTTTCCGCTGCAGACGGTGCAGGGAATAGAAACGATCTGACGCATTAAATCCTTCTGTTTTAAAAATAATTTTTCACAAGAGTGATCACATGTTGGACAGAAAAACGGGACAAAAAAAGAATTCACTGTCGAGCCGGGCGGTAAGAAACCTTGAATCGATGCGACCTGTTTAACAAAGGCCGCAGGAAAATTTTCAAACTGAAAAGTCGCCTCGGGAAGAATTTCTTTAGCCTGCGCCATCCATAAAATCCAATTACGCACGCCGCCTGAATTGATATATTTAAGACCCGCTAGATCAATCAGCAGTTTGCGAGCTTTCATGCCCTTAATGATAGGAAGTTGGCTTTGCCCTGTCACTTCACCTGTCATTGTGATCACCAAATTTTCACCATTTAAGCTTGCTGCGAATTTGGACTCCATAAATATCAACCCCTGCTTTCTAAAACTTAAAAGTAGATATGCAAATTTTTCGGCACCAAGTGTCTTTGTCGTGCGGCCATATTCAATGGAAAGACGCAGCAAAGCGTTGTCGATTTATTGGCATCGACGGCGACATAAAGACTGACGCACGAATCAAAGATCATAAACGATCCAATGCCAGCACCACCGGGCCCGTAATTGATTTGTTGTCCTGGATTATTCTGATAACAAAGTTGGATCCGAGCAATTAGTTTTCTAACATTTAAGCGGCCGTAATAATCTTTGCAACCAAAAACAAATCTTTGTGTATCTTTTCCGACGAAGGAATACGGCTTTTTGTTGGGGTCAATCATGACTTTACCCTTGTCACGGGTCGGGCCTGAAAAAGAATTTTCCATATCAACAAAGGGCGCATTAAAGACAGAATTAGTAATTACCTCATCAGCGACGGCACGGACATCTAAGGACATTGATTTAGGTGATGCATACTGCTGTACATAATCTTCGAGCATATCTAAGTATTCGGTTTTTTGATCCACATCTGACATATAAAAAGAATATTGAGCCAGCGAATTTTCTAGGGCTTGATCTGGATTTTCATGACCAAAGATCGTCGACAGTGGAAAATCAATAAACTGTTGCGGAGCGAGCAGCATGGTGGACGCCGCTTTAATTTCGGTTTCCGAGCATAAATTTGATTTTTGAATAATATGTTTTACATTTCTATTGGTGTACAAAGACAGAACTGTGGAGGCTGGGAACTGATCCCCAATAACGATATCGGCCGTTGAATTAAAATTTTCAGCTGTCTCGACATCTGGGATTTCGAGAAGCTTCACGGTTTGCTTCATTGCATAAATATATAAAATCTCAGGCAATTTGGGGACCCTTGAAGGATGAATCTAGACTATTTATTTTTATTGATCAAAATTTGAACAAAGCCTCTGTCCTTCAGCAGTTTGAAAAATTGAATCCCCAGGACCTTTGTGCCCAGTTGCCAACGCCCCCGGCACCATGGGACTTTGAGGTATGAAAACGCCACAGATATTTCGTTTGGAAGAGGTCCACTTTCCAGAGCTTTTGAATTTGATAGAGACCTTTGAAAAAAGTCCCGGGTTTAATTGGTCCCCGTTGCAAGTGCAGAGTGAACTTAAAATGTCTGAAGCCTGGGGCCTGCGGTTGGATTCAGTCTTACGAGCCTTTGTATTATGGCGCGAAGGACCGGACGCCTACGAAGTGATGGCCCTAGGAACCGATCCATCTTTGCGTCGGGAGGGTGCGATGCGAGAGCTTTTAAGTAGCCTTATTGCAGGCTGTCAAAAAAGTGTTTGGTTGGAAGTCCACGAGCTCAACCATCCGGCCTTAAAGCTTTATCATGACCTAGGTTTTAAGCCGACAGGGCTCCGCAAAAATTACTATTCTGACGGCGCCTCGGCGGTGCTGATGAGTTTTCTCAGAAAAGATTTCTAAGTCCTTGCTTCGGCTCATCATTTTTGCTAGTTTCGGGCTGTTAGAAATGGGCCTTGAAGGGCCCATTTTTATTTTGAGGCTCCGTGTGGAACCGAAACAAGCTTGGGCCACCAAAAGAACGGCTTTGAAAGCCGTCAAATTTTAGTTAAGGGTGTTGATGATTGAATCGCCGCAATGGTTAGAAAAAGTCGAGCAAATGGCAGGCGAAGTTTGTCATCGGGGCGGCTGTTTTCTTTACGACCTTGAGTTCCTCGGAACAGGCTTGGGTCGAACGCTTCGTGTTTACGTTGATAAAGAAGGGGGCGCGGGGATCGATGACTGCTCTACCGTTTCGAGGGAATTAAATTCTCTGTTGGACACGGACGATGTGATCCCAGGCGGGCCCTACAACCTGGAAGTTTCAACTCCCGGAGTTGATCGGCCTTTAAAAAAATCGTGGCATTTTGAAAAAGTCATCGGCAAAAAGATTGCCGTTCGCACCACAGAGCCCATGCAGTCATTCGGGGTTCAGGTCGAACGTTTAAAGAATTCTCGCAACGTCGAAGAAGTTTTGACGGGCTTTGAAGATCAAAATTTAATGTTTGATTCGTCCGAGGGAAATTTTAAAATTCCTTTGTCGGCGGTCGAAAAATCGAAAGTCGTTTTTGAATTTAAAGAAGTGATTGATGAATCTAAAAAGGCAGCAAAAGAAGCTAAGCAATTAGTGAAAGAAGCAAAACAATTGGCTCGAGAAGCGAAGAAAGCAGCTCGAAAACCTAAGAAAAAGTAAAGAGGGTCTAATGGCAGACAATGTATTTTCAGATCTTAGTCGTGTGATTGAGCAAGTAGGTAAAGACAAAGGCATCGACAAGGCCATCGTGATTGAAGCCGTCACGCAAGGGATGTTGGTTGCAGCTCGTAAAAAGTACGGCACTTATCGTGAAATTGAAGCTTCCTACAATGAAGATTCTGGCGAGGTCGAGCTTTTTGAATTCAAAGAAGTTGTGACTCGTGAAGCTTATATCGACGAAGAAGTTGAAATCCCTTTGGATGACGCTTTGAAATTAGACCCGGCCGCGCAATTGGCGGACTCTTTAGGGATTAAAATGGACACCTCTGAGCTAGGTCGTATTGCCGCGCAAACAGCGAAACAGATTATTATGCAAAAAGTTCGCGATGCTGAACGCGACATTATTTTTAATGAATTTGAACAGCGTAAAGGTGAAATCGCTTCAGGCATTGCCCGTCGTGTGGAAAAAGGCGCCATTGTGGTCGACTTAGGCCGCACCGAAGCTTTTATTCCAATGCGTGAACAGATCCCTGGCGAGCAGTACAAGCCCGGCGATCGCATTCAAGGTTTTTTGCTGGAAGTTCGGCAAACAACTCGGGGTCCTCAGATCATTATGTCGCGGGCCTCTGAACAATATTTAATGAAACTTTTTGAAATGGAAGTGCCCGAGATTTATGACGGCATCGTTGAAATTATGGCGGCCGCCCGTGAGCCCGGGGCCCGTGCTAAAATTGCTGTACGATCAAAAGATTCTTCGGTGGATCCAGTCGGCGCTTGTGTCGGAATGAAAGGCAGCCGAGTTCAAAATATTGTGCAAGAGCTGCGGGGTGAAAAAATTGATATCGTTCCTTGGGATGAGGACGTCACTCGCTTTGCTTGTAATGCTTTGGCGCCTGCTGAAATTTCTAGAGTGTTTGTCGATGAGCAAAATAAAGAAATGGAAATTGTTGTGCCAGATTCGCAATTAAGCTTAGCGATTGGTAAAAAAGGTCAGAATGTCCGATTGGCTGCCAAGTTAACGACCTGGAAAATTGATATCATGTCAGAATCTTCGGCTTCGAACCGCACAGCGGAAGCCATTTTTAACTTGATGCTCATTCCAAATATGACTGAGACCATGGCGCAAAATATTTTTCAATCAGGTTTTGGATCTTTCCAGGCTGTTGCAAATGCCTCATTGGATGATATCAACAGCATTCCTGGCTATGAAGAAGGCGAAAAAGCGGAAAAGCTAATTCAAGATGCCAAGGAACTGATTGCGAAGTACGAGAGCGAAGGAACGCCAATTCCTGTGGCTCCATCGGCTGCAAAAGAGAGCAAACCGACAACTTCAGGGTCTGCTAAACAGCAAGCAGATCAGCGTTTAAAACAAGAATTACAAAAACTAGAAGCTCAAGAAGATGGCGATGCCAAAGTGGAAACGACGGAATCTTAGGTTTGAAGTTGGGTTTATTATTTTTAGATTTTAGTTTTGAGAATTAAAAGGAGATTGAGTGAGTAATCCGAAAGTATTTGAATTTGCAAAAGAAGTTGGTTTGACGCCCTTGGCGCTGATGGACAAAATCAGAGAGTGGCAATTGCCAGTGAAAAGCCATATGGCTGAACTGGAGCCCGATCTTCTTGAGCAAATTAAAGTGCGACTGAATTCGTCGGGGAAATCTGAAGCTCCAAAGAAAAAAGCCGTGGCTAAAAAAGCCCTCTCTAAAAAAGCTGAAACTAAAAAAGCAGAACCCGCAGCGGCGCCTGTAGCAGCAAAATCAAAAGTCGTCCGTCGGAAACCCACAGCCGCTGAAGAAGCCGCTGAAGAAGTGATACCCATGGCGGCCTCTGTTGAGCCTGAAGTAGAAATCGTTCCTGAACCCACTGGATCTGCGGCCGCTGCTAAAAAAGTGGTTCGTAGAAAACCAGAAGAAGGCATCTCGCAAGAATCAGCTCCGCCAACAGCTGGACAAGATGGAACCGTCGGACACAAGGCGGCTGAAGAAGTCGCAGAAATTATCCCAAGTGCTGCAGCTCCGGCTGTAGAACTTGAAGCGGCTGCTGAAGTTGAAGAAAAACAACCCGAAGTGATTGTCAGAACTAGTATCGTTAGTAGCCCTGCTCGTAAGAAAGAAGTTTCTATTGGCGGCAGTGGCGTGGCCAGCTCGTCGACTCCGGCCACGCAGGTGGGACGAAAAAATATCATTGGTCGAATGGATTTGGGCCGCGTGCAAAATCCAGGGGGACCAACGCCGAATGGGGCGGGCGGCGGTGGCGGAAGTCGTCCTCAGCCGAGTGGAGGACCTGGCGGTCCTTCTCGTCCGGGGGGCTTTAGTGGTCCTTCGCGCAGTGGCCCGAACCGAAGTCTTCGTCCTGGATTTGTTTCAGCCTCGACAACTCCTGAAATGCCGCCACAATTGGATGAGCACGGGAAAGCTAAAAAGGGTATTTTCGATAAGCGTAAACGAATGGATGCTGTTCCCGCGCCAGCTCCAGCTCGTGAAAAAGAAGAAGTGGTTTCGACCTTTAATCCGGTTGAATTTCGTAAACGAGAAATGGTTTTTCAACCTAAAAAACGAAAAGAATTTTTAAATCGTCAGGCTTTAAAAACTGAAATTACAAAATCAAAAGCCTCGAAGCGTATTGTTAAAGTCTTTGGCACCATGAAAGTCGCAGATCTTGGCCAAGAAATTGGGATTAAAGCAGGGCAATTAACCAAAGCTTTAATGCAAAACGGAGTGACCGCTAATATCAACACAGAACTTGATTTCGATACGATTTCTTTGATTGTTCCAGAATTTGGTTGGGAAGCCCAGAACGTGCAGCGATCGGCAGAACAGCTGATCACTGATTTAGCTGTTGTTGTTGAAGCTGATACCGCCGACACGATCATTCGTCCGCCGGTTGTAACCATCATGGGTCACGTCGATCATGGTAAAACAAGTTTGCTAGATGCGATTCGAAAAACTGATGTTGCCGGTCGCGAAGCGGGTGGAATCACTCAGCATATTGGGGCCTACAGCGTAAAACTTGAAGACGGCAGCCTGATCACTTTCTTGGATACTCCGGGCCATGAGGCTTTTACAGCCATGCGAGCTCGTGGTGCCAATGCGACGGATGTAGCGGTTATTGTCGTAGCAGCTGATGATGGAATGATGCCACAAACGGCGGAAGCCGTATCGCATGCTAAGGCGGCTGGTGTACCAATTATAGTTGCAATCAATAAAATGGATAAACCTGGAGCCAATCCAGAAAAAGTAAAACAGCAATTAACAGAGTTTGAACTGGTCCCTGAAGAGTGGGGCGGAACAACGATTTATTGTCCCGTTTCTGCCATGAAAAAAACCGGTTTGAAAGAGCTTTTAGAGCAAATCAAATTAGTCGCCGAGATCGCGGAGCTGAAAGCCAATCCTAAAAAGCCTGGAACTGGAATCGTCATTGAATCCAAAGTTGAAAAAGGCAAAGGCCCTGTGGCGACGATCCTGGTGAAAGACGGTTCAGTTCGTATCGGACAAAATATCGTTGCCGGAATGGCGATGGGTAAAATTAAGTCTTTAATGAATGATAAAGGCGAGCGAGTCAAAGAAGTCGGTCCCGGAATGCCAGTCGAGATCCAAGGTCTTGATGAAGTTCCACAAGCCGGCGATCGCTTTGATATCGTTCAAAATGAAGCGGCTGGAGACCAAGTTGTAGCAATTCGTCGGGAACAACTTCGTGTCGCTTCAGAAACCAAAAAGCTTTCGCTTGAAGATATCTTTGCCAAAGTCACAAAAGGCGATGTCAAAGAACTTGCTATTGTCCTTAAAGCTGACGTGCATGGTTCTGTAGAAGCGATTCGTGGCATGTTAGAAAAAGTGGCCACCAAAGAAGTGAAAACTAAATTAATTTACTCAGCGGTCGGTGGAATTTCTGAATCCGATGTTTTGCTTGCTCACACGGCAAAAGGAATTATTTTAGGGTTCAATGTTCGTCCGGATACGGGCGCGCAAGCCAAGGCCAAACAAATTGGCGTTGATGTCAGAACTTACTCGATTGTTTACGAGATGATGGATGATATTAGAAAAGCCATGGCGGGATTGCTGACTCCTGATGTGATTGAAAAAGTCATGGGTCGCGCTGAAGTTCGAAATACTTTCAACGTGCCAAAATTGGGTATGATTGCCGGTTGTTTTGTGGCGGATGGAAAAATTCAGCGATCTAATATGGTTCGCTTGCTTCGTGACGGAAAAATCGTTTACGAAGGGAAGCTTGCATCTTTAAAGCGATTTAAAGATGATGCCAAAGAAGTCGCTTCAGGTTTTGAATGTGGTATAGGCATTGAAAACTTTAACGATATTAAAGTCGGCGATCAGATCGAAGCTTTTATTAAAGAAGAAGTGGCTCGCGAGCTGACTCCTTTGGAAGCATCGACATAATATGAAGCCAAAAGACGGAACGGGCGCAAGCTCTGACGGGCGCAGAGTCGCCCGGGCAGAAAAAGAAGTTCAAATGGCGGTCGCGCAATATATTTTGCACGGCCTGAATGAGCGCTTGCCCGGAATCGTCACTGTTTCGCATGTGAAAATGCCAGCGGACTTAAGATCAGCCAAAGTTTTTATCAGTGTGCTTGGCAGCGAAAATGAACGCGATCAAGTGATGGAAATCCTGCAAGATAAATCGAAGTTTATTCAAACTCACTTGGGCGAACATTTGCGCATGCGCTATTGTCCAAAGCTTAGTTTTTTTCCTGATACCACAACTGAAAGTGTCCTCAAGGTTGAGCGTATTCTAAAAGAGCTGCAAGATCAAAAAGTGATCGGTTCTAAAGATGAGACCAACCTCGATGAAGAATAATAATCCCTTGTTTCACGGCTTGGCTTTAGTTAAAAAGCCCGCCGGAATGACCAGTCATGATGTCGTCGCACGGGCCCGAAGAGTTTTTGGAACTTCTAGCGTTGGACACTGCGGGACTCTGGATCCCTTAGCCACAGGTTTGCTTATTTTACTGGTCGGTGAGGCCACCAAAATAAGTCAGTATATTTTAGAAGGCGATAAAAGTTATCGCGTCGGAGTTTTATTCGGGCAAGAAACAGATACTTTGGATGTCACTGGGACAGTCACAAAAACGACTGAGATTCCTTCTTCTTCTGTCGTTATTAAGAATGGCGGAACCGATTTAAAAGGCGCTTTTGACTGGCCGATTCCAAGATACTCAGCAAAAAAAATCGACGGTAAAAAACTTTACGAATATGCCCGTGAAGGCATTGCTGTAGAGATTCCGACGAAGGAAATGAAATTTTGGGATGTGAATTATCTGGACTCTGATCAAGAGGGTCGCAGAGCCTCGTTTCACTTATCGTGCTCAAAAGGCAGCTTTATTCGGACTTGGGTCGATCAATTAGGAAAAAGTTTAGGCAGTTCAGCCACTATGGAAACATTGGAGCGAACAAGCTCAATGCCGTTTTCGATTGAACAAGCTGCAACGCTTGAAGAGATCGGCCAAAAACTGACCCGTGATGAATCCTGTTCGGCGCTGGTCAGATTAGAACATGCTTTATCAGCCAGTAAGCGAGTGCAAGTGAAAGGCTTAGATGCCAGGCTTTTTCAAAATGGACAGATCAGTTTCGATTTAAGATCACGATTGATTCAAGGTTTTGATCCTAAAAAAGACCAGTATGTTTTTATTTTATCAGGTGAAACTCAAAAACCCATGGGCGTTGTGGGGATTGAACCTGGCAAAGGGTTTACTATTCGCCGAGTTTTTAATTGCTGATGAGCTCGCCAATTTTTAGAATTTATAGTCGTGCGATTATTTCCAACGATGAAAATAAAATTTTAATGATTCAAAAAAAACCCGACCAAAAAATTGCGGGTGGCTTATGGATTCTGCCGGGCGGTACACTGGAATTCGGAGAAAGTCCTGAAACTGGGCTTATCAGAGAGCTTTCTGAAGAAATTTGTTTTACTCCAACTGAGCTACAGCTCATTGGTGTTGATACGCGAATCATCGGAAATACGCACTGGCTAGGAATTTTTTTTAAAGCTAAGGGCGATATCAAATCGATTAAAAATAATGAACCCGAAAAGCACGAGGCTATTCAGTGGTGCGATCGCGATTTTCTTAAAAAGCATCTTAGTATCAACGAGCTCTCCTTTTTGATACCGGAGGCGGGATCATCCTAAAAACAGTGAGTTTGTCGATGCGATCTGATGTCTCAAAGTATGGAGGACATTATCGACGCTGTCCCATGGGAGTTAAACCGAAGAGGTCGACAGCACGGCAGTTTATAAAATCATTTTTTTTCAAAGACTCATGAACCAACAGGGCAAATAAATCACGTGTTGGCTCCGCAGCGCTTGAGGCTTGCGTTATTAGTTTTATTTTCAAAGCTTTTTAAAATACTTCTTGCAGGTGGTTTTTGCCTCTCTAATCTGAATTCTGTTTGCGGATAATAATTTGTTTGATCCCGGCGACGTTTATTTTTTGAGAGCTTATCAGAAGCGATTTACTTCGCTAACAGGTGGCAAATTTTAGTTTTCTTTGAGCACAATATCAGCCTGGGAAAACCTAAAAATAAGCTTGAAAAATCCATGGTATGTTCCTTTGAATTACAAAAGGAGTGTTCAATGGAATCAATTTTTTTCGAGAAGCAACCAAGTTTAAAGGTTAAAACTTTAAATGAGTATTCGGATCTAAACCTAAAATTAAGTTCTAATCCGGTTCTGAAATATATTTCAAACGCTGATTTGCTTTTGCGAACTGAAAATCTAGTTCAAACTGAGCGCAAAATTATGCATCTCATTTTAAGCCATATTCTAGAAATTATGGATCGTAAACTTTATGCTGATCTTGGCTTTGATAGCATGTACACAATGATGATTAAAAAGTATGGTTACTCAGAGGCTTCCGCCATCCGCCATCCGCAGAATTGATGCCGCAAAACTTTTAAGAAGTGTTCCGGAAGTTGGAAGTGTTCCGGAAGTTGCTGAATGTCTTAAATCTGGATCCTTAAATTTATCGCAAGCGGTCTTACTGTAAAAAGGCTTAGAGTCAGAAGCTAGAAAAGGCGAGCTTGTTTCTGAGTCTAGAATGCAAGAAATTCTAGAAAAGATTGAAAACTGCAACGGTTTTGAAACTAGAAAAGTTCT
This sequence comes from Pseudobdellovibrionaceae bacterium, assembly GCA_043779185.1. GTDB lineage: Bacteria > Bdellovibrionota > Bdellovibrionia > Bdellovibrionales > Bdellovibrionaceae > JAYWDA01. The sequence continues at coordinate 14,197 of JAYWEQ010000090.1, read as the reverse complement.
GGCTCAAGAATTCGATATGCCTTTAAAAGTTCAAGATATTGTTCGGCCACAAAAGGATGGATCGGTCCGCCTTGAAACTACTTTTACCAAAGAGCAATTCGAGGAACTTAAACAAGCTAAGAGCTTACTATCCCATATTGCTCATAGCGGCTCATGGGCGGAAGTAATCTCGGTGATGGCCAAAAAAACCAATCAAGCCAAGCTTGGAAAGCTGAATAATGCACATCAGAGTAAATCAGATAATATTAAAAACAATAGAAATAATAATTCTCAATCTGCAAATAACGAAAATCCTATGTCCGGGCAAAGTCAGACGGCTTGCTATTCGAAGAACATACCAAGAGCTGGCTCCGCTACGGATGTTAGAGATTTAAAATTAGAAAGAGTTTCTAGGCCATCCACTGTTTCAAGGCGTCCGCCTATTTCAGTGCACTTGAAAAGAAAACTCTTTGTTGAAGCGCAGGGTTGTTGCCAATATCAAAGCCCCGATGGAGCCCGTTGCAGATCGCAGTTCCAACTTCAAATGGATCATATTACGCCAGTGGCTTGGGGCGGAGCCGCCTCGGTTGAAAACCTCCGTTTGCTCTGTAGGACTCACAATCTTTTAGCCGCCCGAGAATTGGGGCTGCACTAGCACCCTCAATTTTCATGCTCCCCATTAAATTTAACTCACTTTCCATCCCCACAAATTCCAGAAAGACCGCAGAAGGCGTTCAAGGTTTTGGCAAGGGGCTGCAATAATTGATTTTTCAAGTTTTTAGAGGCCGCCAAATCGTTGTTAATGCGTTTCGGGCGGCATTCAAATTGAAGTGACCACCCCCTATGAAAACAATCATTTTTTACTTAGTGTTAACAAATCTAATTTCAGCGATGGCGCAGATGGCACCTCCTCCCCAGGTGGTTCCTAGCGGTTTGGATGGATTAAGAGTGGGACCAGATGTTTTTCCTTTGGAAAAGGGTGTTTTAAAGCCCTTTAAATCAGAGGCCTGTTCCCTGAGTCCTAGCTCGATTCCTGGAACTAAAGTCAGCTGGGCCTCATGTTGTGTCCGCCATGATCTTGCATACTGGTTGGGTGGAACCGAGCAGGATCGTTTGACGGCTGATGAAACTTTGAAAAGCTGTATAGGCCAAAAAGCTAACGCCGCATTAGCGAAAATATATTTTTCTGGAGTTCGCATCGGAGGACCCTTTGGCAGCGGCGCCGCATTTCGTTGGGGTTACGGATGGAATTATATCAGGCCCTATTCGCCGCTGACAGATTATGAACTCTCTCAAGCACAGGCTCTCTATGGCAAAATATTAGAGGGCTTAGCTCAAGCGACCGATTTAAAGACAATCTCGTCTAATTCTAAAACGAAGGTGTTTGATCAATCGCTCCGACCACCACAAAAAGGCGAGCTGCAAATTTATGACTTTTTAAAAGCCACTTTAAAGGGTTCTACTTTCATTTTGAGTGCCACTTTCGTAGATGTTAGTTTTGACCTTCGGCAATTTCGGCTTGTCCTAGAGAGTTGCCCTCAGGCCCCGATTGTTTTTGACCTCGATCGATCTTCCCTGGAAATAAAAAGGATTCTCGATGAGCCTTCCTGCCTGTCAAAAGTCGGCGAAAAAGGCGAGGGAAGCCCCCATACGCTGGCCTTCTGACTGTTGAAGGATCTGCATATATACCAAGCACTTCGTAAAGCCTCTTGACCCGGTGTGGGCTAGAAGGTATTAAAAAGACTCAATTTTCCTAGCTCCTTTTTCGACAGCCATGACGATCTTGGGGCGGGCACTGAAATCAACCTGAATTCAGTGATTTTAGGGCGGCAACGTCCATTTTTAGGAGGCTTTAATGGCAGTCACGAAGGAACTTTCTCAGAACATCATTAAGCATTTTCAGCGCGCTGATTTGGACACTGGTTCTCCAGAAGTACAAGTTGCTCTTTTAACCGCTCGAATTAATCTTTTGATGCCGCATTTTTCAATGCATAAAAAAGATCATCACGGCCGTCGTGGTCTGGTTCGCGTCGTTAACCGACGTCGTAAATTATTAGATTACTTAAAGCGGGTTGACGTTAAAAAGTATGAATCTTTGATCAAAGAATTAGAAATCCGTAAGTAATAATCCTAAGGCCTGTGAAAACAGGCCTTTTTAATTTCCTCTCAATAAAAAAAATTCTGTAAGAACGAAGGAGTGTAGATGAAAACGACCGTTACAACATCTGTTGGTGGCCGACAAATTACGATCGAAACTGGTCGGATGGCAAAGCAAGCAGACGGGTCTGTGTTAGTCAGCTGTGGCAGCAACTTGGTTTTAGTCACTGCGGTGTCTGCGAAAGAAGAAAAAGATTTAGATTTTTTCCCGCTGACTGTTGAATATATCGAAAAATTTTATGCAGCTGGAAAAATTCCCGGCGGTTATTTTAAACGAGAGGGCAAGCCTTCAACGGATCAAGTTTTAAATGCGCGTTTGATTGATCGTCCTTTGCGTCCTAGCTTTCCTGACGGTTACCGCTTTGAAACGCAAGTGGTTGCGACAGTTCTGAGCGCTGATGGAACTTTTCCTTTGGAAATTTTGGCAAGTCTTGGCGCTTCGGCGGCGTTGCATATTTCTGATATTCCATTCAACGGTCCTACAGGTGCCATTCAAATTGGCCGGATTGATGGTCAATTGGTGGCAAATCCAGCTCCGCAGCAACTTGAAAAATCAGATTTGAATATTATCATTGCGGGAACTCGTAATGGTTTATTGATGGTTGAAGGTGAAGCGAAATTTATGACGGAAGCAGATGCGATGGCGGCGCTGAAGTTTGGTCACCAGGCTTTACTTCCACTTTTAAATATTCAAGATGAACTTCGTGAAAAATTTGGTTCTAAGCAAAAGCGGGCTTTCAAGCCAGCGCAGATGGACGAAACTTTCAGAGCAGCAGCTGAAGCGATGTTGACTCCGCAAATTGCAGCGGCTTTTAAGATTAAAGAAAAACAAGAGCGATATGCTGCGGTTGATAAAGCAAAAGCGGCTGCCGCTGAGAAGTTTGTTGCTACAGCAGGTGATAAAGATGCTCAAAAAGCACGTAAAAAAGAACTTAATACTGTTGTTGAAGACGTGAAGTACAAAGCCGCTCGTGCGATGATTTTAGATAATGCTATTCGTTTGGATGGACGGGATGTGAAAACAATTCGTCCGATCAGTTGTGAAGTTGGAATTTTACCTCGGGCGCATGGATCTAGTTTATTCACTCGCGGTGAAACTCAAGCTTTAGGGGCTGTGACTTTAGGAACGGGCGATGATGAGCAAATGATTGATTCTTTGTTTGCTTATGAAAAGCGCCGTTTGATGCTGCATTATAATTTCCCTCCTTATTCTGTCGGTGAAGTGGGCCGTTTTGGATTTCAAGGTCGTCGTGAATTAGGTCATGGAAACTTGGCTGAGCGAGCCATCAAAGCTGTTATTCCTGATTACGATAAATTTCCTTATGTTTTGCGAATTGTGTCTGAAGTTCTTGAATCCAATGGTTCAAGTTCGATGGCAACGGTTTGTGCGGCATCGCTTGGGTGTTTAGATGCCGGCGTTCCTTTGAAAGCCAATGTGGCTGGAATTGCGATGGGTCTGATTAAAGAGGGCGAACGCTTTGCGGTTCTTTCTGATATCTTGGGTGATGAAGATCACTTGGGCGATATGGACTTTAAAGTGGCGGGAACTCGTGAAGGAATCACGGCTTTACAAATGGATATCAAAATTGATTCTGTTTCTTTCCAGGTGATCGAAACCGCTTTAGCACAAGCTAAAGAAGGTCGATTTCACATATTAGGTGAAATGGAAAAAGTGATTTCTGTAGCTCGTGGCCAGATCTCTGAATACGCGCCAAGAATTGAAACCATCAAAATTAAGCCTGAAAAAATCCGTGAAGTGATTGGTGCTGGCGGAAAAGTTATTCGTGGCATCACTGAAGCGACCGGCGTTAAAATTGACATCGAAGATGATGGAACGATTCATGTGGCTTCAGCTGATCCAAAAGCAACCAAAGAAGCTTTGCGCATGATCATGGACATTTGTGCGGAAGCGGAATTGGGTAAAACTTATTCTGGCCGTGTTGTGAAAATTGCTGAATTCGGCGCGTTTGTTGAAATTTTGCCGAACACTCAAGGCTTGCTGCATATTTCTGAAATTGCTCATGATCGCATCCGAAGCGTTTCTGAAGTGTTAAAAGAAGGCGATACCATTGACGTAAAAGTTCTTGAAGTTGACAGAGCCGGACGCATTAAGTTGTCTAGAAAAGCTTTGTTACAGCCGAACTAAATTGCCAAGATAGCCGAACAGGGGCGGGGACAAGCCCGCACCTGGGCTTCAGACTTTGAGGAGTCGCGATTGGTTCACTTTAAAAAAACAGATCTTAAAAATGGCATCCGCGTCGTCAGTGAAATGCATCCTGCGGCGCGAGCTGTTTCAATTGGTGTGTGGGTTTTAACGGGCACTCGCGATGAGCCTGAATCCCATATTGGAATTTCTCATTTTCTTGAACATATGGTCTTTAAAGCCACCAAAACTAGGTCAGCTTATCAAATTGCAAAATCCTTGGAAGCGCTGGGTGGCGAGCTGAATGCCTATACGACCAAAGAATACACTTGCTATCACGCCCTGGTTTTAAAGGATCACTGGCGCAAAGCCACTGAAATTTTAGCCGACCTTGTTTGTAATATGAAAATGTCACGGAAGGATTTTCAGCTAGAAAAAGGCGTGATTTTGCAAGAGCTTGCCATGGGTGATGACAACCATGAAGAGTGGATCTATGACATTTTCTTTGAAGAAGTTTATGGCCAGCATCCTTTGGGTCGCCCTATTTTAGGCACCATGAAAAGCATCACAGGCATGAATCAAAAAGAAGTGGTGGATTATTATAAGACCACGTATTCGGGACAAAATATTATTGTCAGTGCGGCGGGCGATTTGGATCATCAGGATCTGGTCCTTGAACTTGAGAAACAATTAAAAAGTAAAAAGAAAACTCGTTTTCTGCAAAATCGAAAACCAGCCCGCTGGAAACCCTGTCGCAAGATTGTTGAAAAAAATAGCGAACAGGTTCACATCCTTTTAGGTTTTCCAACCGGGGGATTTAAAGATAAATTTCGCTTCGAATCCTTTATTGTGAACACGCTTTTGGGCGGCGGGATGACCTCTAAATTGTACCAAAGTGTGCGTGAACGTAAGGGTTTAGTTTATACGATTTATAGTGCTTTAAATACGTTCGTGGACACAGGCCATATTTCTATTTATGCAGGCGCCGATCAAGAAAATGTCAAAGAGCTTGTCGAGATTGTTTCGAAAGAAATACGTAAAATTAAAAAATCGGGTGTGACAAAATCGGAAGTGGAACTTTATAAAAAGCAAGTCATTGGCAGTTTGCTATTAGGCTCAGATGATATTGAAAATCGTATGACGTCATTGGGTGTGAATGAAATGGTATTTGGTAAATACCGTTCTGTTGAATCTGTGGTTGATGAGATCAATGAAGTGACGGTGAAATCTGTGAATGACTTTATTGATCAAAAAATAAATCCCGAGCAAATGGCTGGCGTTTTATTGGGACCTGGGCTGAAATCATTAAGTTCATGGTGGGAAGATTGGCAGTTTTAAAGAACGGCGCATGGGAGGTATTTAAAATGCAAAAAATTAGTGTAAAGATCCAAAAGTTAGGACATTTCAAAGGCGAACTTCCCAGTTATCAGTCGGCAGGCGCTAGCGGGTTTGATGTCCGAGCGCAAGTTGTCCAAACAATGATTTTAAAGCCTGGCGAGCGCGCCATGGTGCCCACCGGACTTAGTTTTGAAATTCCCTTAGGCTTTGAAATTCAGTGTCGTCCTCGGAGTGGCTGGGCGGCCAAAGCGGGGCTGACGGTGTTGAATACGCCGGGGACAATTGATGCCGACTATCGTGGCGAAGTGAAAGTTATTTTAGTTAATTTAGGGCAAGAGCCCATTGAAGTGAAAGATCAAGAACGGATTGCGCAGTTGGTTTTATGTCCAGTGTTCCAGGCGCAGTTTGAAATTGCTTCGGAACTGTCAACAACCGAGCGAGGCGCCGGGGGATTCGGGTCAACGGGACGATCTTAAAGCGTTAAATCGATGGGCTCAGAATTGCCGGTCGTGCTTAAACGAGCATTGTGAATTTGGCCTGTCGCCCAGACTGAAAAAATGAGAACAAGCAAAACGCTGACTAAACGAATGGAACTTTTTCTAGGCATTTGAAAATTCTCAGTCAGACCGACCACCAAAAGTATTCCCGTAAAAATCATTCCTAAAATATCAAAAAATATCAAAAGACCTGCGATGGAATGAAAAAGGTAAAAAACAGTTGTCGATAAAAAAACAACGATAGATAGTTTGATAAAAGAAACAGTGCGCTTTTCAAAAACTTGAAAATAGTAATAAAAAAAACTAGCTAAAACTAAGCCCGTTAAGGTTGAAATGAAGGGGAAGACGACAACAGCTTGTAGTAACTTCCATGTACTGAACTCGGATCTGACAAGAGCCGATAAAATTCCTGAAATTAAAGATAAGATTATTTGTAAGGTTAAAACCCGGGTCCAGTTCCAATCAGGAAGATGCTTGATCTCTTCGATGGGATGGACTGCAAATTTTTTCAGGTGAAAAAAAATTTCTTTAAGAGTCGAGGAAGACTCGGGTGTCACATCACGCATGAATCTATGGCACCATCAAATGGCAGTCTTTTCAAGATTGATTCAAAGGGGACTAGACCTTAAAGGGAAGCACTGAAGCAAAAGCTAAAATCAAAAGCCGACTTGTCAGCAGTTCGACTGATCAAAGCAGATTTTCCAGAAAAGTTAACCCCTAAAGAAATGAAAGGGCTTATTTCAGCGGCAAGGCCGACAGTCCCTAACAGCATCGGTGTCGTGTCATTGATAGCGACGTCTCTTTCAGAGTCGTTAATTTTTAAGTATCGATTGGCCAGACCGCCATCAATCTTAAAGACAAAAGGTTTTTGTAAATGGTCTTTGTAGCCGACTTTAAGATCCAGCTCTTTAAGAATAATTTCTTCAGGTCCATAGCTGGTCACGCCGAAATTTCTAAAGCTGGTTTCTGCGTACCAATTTTCTGAAAATAAATCGACACCTAAAGAGAGCTCAATTCCATTCTGATATTTTTGGGATTCTTTGTTTTGAATGTCCATCACAGTGAAAGAGTTAACGTAAGCCGCGCCCGAATGAATCATCACCTGATCAAAGGGGTGGGGTTGTCGACGATCTTCCATGCTTTTTTTCTTAGAGCTGATCTGTTGAATCAGATCCTCGTAACCGACTTCTTCGTAGTCTGAAGCCCTACAGACGTTGGTCCAGAGAGTGAACGATATTAAAACGCAGACGATTTTAGAAATTTTTAGCATCATTTTTTTATTTTAAAAGGTTTTGTAAGAATTTGCGACGAATTTGCAAAACTCGTCTTTCAGTCTAGACCAAACATCTGGCAAAATAAGGAAGAGCGAGGTCCTAGCGTGCAAGTTTTTCGAAATACCGTAAATATTTACTGTGCCTTTTGCCGCAGTCCTCGCCGAGTGCCCTCGTCCAAAAGGATCGGCTTGCGGCATATTGTCGGTGCTTTTCTTGCGGCGGCTTTGACGATGGTGTTGATTTGGCAAGAATTTGATCCTCGTGTCTTGATGGTCTTTGTTGTTTTTGTGGCTTCTGCCGAAATTTTTGTTCAAATTCGCTGGCGCATGTCTTTAAGTTGTCGGCAGTGTGGTTTTGATCCCGTGATTTATAAAAAAAATGCCGAGGTCGCCGCCGAAAAAGTGAAAGATCATTTGCTTCGTCGTAAGCAAGATCCACGATACTTATTGTATGAACCATTGAATCTTCCGGTTCGACGGGTGCCGCCGCCGCAGCAGGCCGGTGAGCCTAAAAGGGGCCGCCTGATCTCTAGACAAATATAAAATCTTGAGTCGATTCGGGTTCTCGGCTACCGTGTTTTCTAGCTATGAAAACACTGATCATTGTACCGACTTATAACGAATGCGAAAACATTGCACCTTTATTGCAAGGCGTGCTGAATTTGAAACAAGGTTATCATATTTTGGTGGTGGACGACAGTTCCCCCGATGGCACGGCTGAAATTGTTTTAGAAATGCGAAAAAAAAATCCGGAAGTGCATTTGCTATCCCGCCCTGGAAAACAGGGATTAGGCCGGGCTTATATTGCAGGCTTTAAATGGGGCTTAGAAAATGGTTATGAAGCTTTCGTCGAAATGGATGCAGATTTTTCTCATCGTCCTGAAGACCTAGGGCCACTGGTTTCAAAATTAAAGGATTATGATTTTGCCGTGGGCTCGAGGTACATAGATGGCGGCCGCACGGTCAACTGGGGAATTTTAAGAAAAATTATTTCAAGAGGTGGCGGGATATATTCCCGCTTGATTCTAGGTTTTCCTTTAAGGGATTGGACCGGCGGATTTAACGCTTGGAAAAAGCCAGTCCTTGAGGGCATTCAATTGGACACTGTGAAATCCAATGGTTATAGCTTTCAAATTGAACTGAAGTACAAGGCCTTAACAAAAGGTTTTCGCGGAACTGAGTCGCCGATTGTTTTTGAAGATCGCAGGGTCGGTCAAAGTAAAATGTCTTTTAAAATTGTCATTGAAGCCTTTTATAGGGTGTGGTTACTGCGTGCTAAGTAGGCCCCTTGGAGCTCTTCTGTTGCTGGTTTTCTTTGGCTCCAGTTTGCCGGTTGAGGCTCAGAACACGCTTAATAAATCGACGGTGCAGGCCAAAGCGACAAAGCCCGCCGCAAATCCCAATAAGGCTCAAAAAGCTTTAATCACTGGCGAGCAAACCTATATTTTTCAGAAGCCTAATTTTGATGCCGAAGTCGCAACCATTCTAACACCCAGTAAAACAATCTACTTTATATCAATGGGAAAATGGGGTCCCTTTTATAAAATTCGATTAGAACCTGGAAAAACAGGTTATGTTCTGGATTCAGATATTCGAATATTAAAAGATCCTAAAAACAAAACCCAAGGCAGTTCTAAAAATTCAGAGGAAGAGAAAGACGCCGGCGGAAAAAGTAAAAAGCGACGCCATGCTAAGTCCTTTAAAAATGCCAGGTACTGGGGAGGCGTTTTACAGATGACGGATTTTACAGAAAATACAATGAATAATATTCGCCATCAATATCTTCCTTTTTATGGAATCAAAGTTTCAGGGCCGCACACTGTTTTGGAAGACGACACAAATATTGAAGTTGATTTACTGTTGCATTGGGGTCCACCCAGCTACTATACGGATGCCACTTCAAATACGGCGGCAGGATTTTTGATCATTACGGATCTGCTTTGGCAGTCATTGCAGCAGCAATCTAAAAATGTAATGACCTTTTTTGGAGCGGGGCCGATGTTTCGGTATTCTCATATTTCATCCACTTTGACGATGGGGACTACAAAGTCTGAATACGCCTTGGACGACATGGTCTTGGGTGCCGCGTTTAATGCAGGAATGGTGACTCGCTTAGACCAATATGCACTGCGTTTGGATGCTAAATACTATTGGGAGAAGCAGAAATATTGGGCAATAGGGCTTGCCTTTCAATATGAGTTTTAAGAGTATGGCAACCCATGGCTATTACGATTTTACCCACCGATGTTATTGATCAAATTGCCGCTGGCGAAGTGGTTGAAAGACCCGCGCATTTAATCAAAGAACTTGTTGAAAATAGTTTGGACGCCGGCGCAAAAAAGATAACCATTGAATTTTCAGAAGGCGGGCGTTTTGTCAAAGTGATGGACAATGGTCAGGGAATTCCACCGACTGAATTAGCGGCGGCCCTGGAGCGATTTGCAACCAGTAAAATTTCGTCTTCAGACGATTTGTGGCGCTTAGCCAGTTTTGGTTTTCGTGGAGAGGCTCTAGCCAGTATCTCTGCAGTGGCAAAGCTGACATTAACTTCCCGGCAGCAAGGCTCTGAATTAGCGGCAAGAATTATTTCTGAGTTCGGAAAAAAAACCTCTGTTGAAAATATTGGCGGTATTTTAGGCACTCAGGTTGTGATTGAAAATCTTTTTGGGAATGTCCCAGCCCGTCTAAAATTTATGAAAACCGCGGCCGGTGAGCATTCGCACATCAAACAGGCTTTAAAAGCTCTTGCTTTAAGCCACCCCAATGTTGAATTCCAAATATTTGAAGATCAAGAATTAATTGAAATGTGGCCCGCTGTTGAAAATTTATTACAACGGGCCGTGCAGATTCTAGGTCTTAAGAAAATGTATTTCCATAAAAAAATTCGCGAAGGTTTTGACGTCGAAGTGGCTTATGGGTCTCCGCATGAAGTTGGCCGAACTTCAAAAAATATTTGGCTTTTTGCACAGGAACGTTGGATTCAAGATCGAACTTTACAGGCGGCTGTGATGGAAGCTTATCGAAATTTACTGATGCATGGTGAATATCCGATGGTGGTCGTTAACCTGAAAGTTCCACCCGATCAAATTGACGTCAATATTCATCCGACAAAGTCCCAAGTTAAATTTGCTCAGTCCCAAATGGCTTTTAGAGCCGTACAAAGCACTTTACGAGAAGCTTTGGAGCAAGCGCCTTGGTTAGAAACTTTGGGATCGTCAGCCAGTGTGGCGCCGGGAAATGGCCCCTGGGTTCAATATCAGACCCCCGAGCCCCAGCCTGAATTTGAAAACTTGCATTTTTCGGGCTCGTCGTTTTCACAAGTTCAATATGCTAAAAAAAGTTTAGACCTGAATCGTCTTTCTGAGCTAGCGGAATCCAGATCCCAATATCAGCCTGTCGTTTCTGAAGAAAAAACAAGTGCTCATTGGTCGCGCCTGCAGGTGTTGGCGCAAGCTCATCTGACTTATTTGGTTTGCCAGTCTGCAGATCAAATTGTTTTTGTGGATCAGCATGCCGCCCATGAGAGAGTGATGTTTGAACGGTTGATGCGTAGTTGGCAAGGCGGGCGCCTAGAAATTCAAGAGTTCCTTTTCCCCTTAGCCATTGATTTGTCGACGGCGCAAATGGAAGCCATTTCTTTGTGCGAAAAGGAATTGCAAAAATTGGGTATTTCGATTGAAGCCTTGGGCCCCAAAACTTTGGGAGTGAAGGCAGCGCCGGCCATCATTAAAGAATCTGCTTTGCACCAAGCTTTACAAAAAACAGCTGATGAATTGCTTGAGCAGGGGGGATCTTTTGCCATGGAAAAAATGATGGCAGATCTTTGCGCACGCCTTGCTTGTCATTCAGCGGTGCGAGCCGGGCAAGCATTAAGCCCTGAACAGATGACGAATTTATTAAGCGAAATGGATGAATTCCCGCTTTCTAGTTTTTGCCCTCACGGGCGGCCCGTTTCTGTCGAATACCCTTTTTATCAATTAGAAAAAGATTTTGGAAGAATTGTTTAATGTTAAGAAAAGCCATTTTCGTTCTAGGAACGACAGCTTCGGGTAAATCGGACTGGGCTTTGCAAATGGCGAGCGAAGTTTCAGGCGCGATCCTTAATTGCGACAGCATCCAAATTTATGATCATCTTAAAATTGGGGCCGCTCAGCCGACCCTGGCAGATAAAGCAAAAGTCCCCCATCATCTATTTGCTTACGTAAAACCCCCGGATGAGGTGACGGCGGGCGAATACAGAAGGGCTCATTTAGAAGTTTTAAAATCTTTAAAGACGGCAGCTTTTGTGGTCGGTGGAACAGGGTTTTATTTTCAAGCTCTTGAAAAAGGCATGTTTGCAGCCCCGGCCGCTGACCAAGAAATACAAGAAATGATAGAGAGCCAATTGCAGGAGCCACAAGGGGAAGATTTATTGTGGAATGAGTTGCAGAAAATGGATCCTGTGTCGGCTGCTAAAATTCATAAAAATGATCATTACCGATTAGTACGAGCGGTGGAGGTCATTCGTCGCGAAGGTCGTCCTTTGTCTGAAATAAAAAAAGAGTTTGAATCTAAGAGTGAGCCTTACCCGTGGCAATATATAAAGTTTGGCGTGCGATGGCCGAAAGAAAAGCTAGAGCTTCGAGTTCGCCAGCGAACTGAAAAAATGCTAGAGCTTGGACTAGTTGATGAGGTTAAAGGATTGCTGGATCAAGGACTTCAGTCCTGGGCGCCCTTGCAAGCGGTGGGTTACCGAGAAGTTTTAACGATGATCGAAGAAAATAAAAACCAGGCATGGTTAAAAGAAGAGATTATTAAAAACACGATGAAGCTAGCTAAGAAACAAAGGACCTGGTTTCAACGCGATTCACAGATTCATTGGCTGGAAGGCGACAGCGACTATAAGAAATTTAAATCTGCTACGCTTGATTTTTTAAAAGGGCCCTCCCATACTGAAGCCCTATGAAAAGTATGACTGGGTTTGGCCAAGCACGTCTGCAGGGTGAAGAATCAAATTATGAAGTGAATGTTAAAACCGTGAATGGTCGGTTTTTAGAAGTTCGATTCCATGCCCCCCGAGAAATGGTCTCCCTTGAGCCCGAATTAAAAAAGCTTTTATCCGAGCATTTTATGCGCGGAACCGTCGATATTTTTATTTCACGAAGAATGAAAACTTTGTCGACGCCTGGCAAAGTGATGATCAATGAAGATTTGGCCAAAGATTATTTAAAAGCCTTCACGCAGCTTTCTAAGAAATTAAAAATTAAATTTCAACCAACTCTTGAGCTGCTGACACGTCAGCCAGATATTGTTCGGCTTGAAGACACCGGTGATTATTTAGAAAAAGATAAAAAAACAGTCCTTCAGGCTTTTCGAAAAGCGATGGAGGCCTGTGCCGCCGAACGCGAGCGGGAAGGCTTGGCTTTAAGAAAAGAAATGCAAAAGATTTTGGGCCAGTTGGAAGTGCACGTGGCCCAGATTACAAGCCTGCGAGAAGAGGCTAACAAAACCTTACAAGACCGCTTTATTCAAAAAATTGAAAATCGTCTGAAGGCCACGTCAACAGAAGTCGACCAGCAACGATTGATGCAGGAAATTGTTTTGCAGCTGGAAAAAAGTGATATCAACGAAGAACTTCAGCGCTTAGAAGAGCATATTAAAAATTATAAAAAGATGCTTGTCAGTTTGACCTCTGAGGGCAAGAAGATGGATTTCTACACGCAGGAGTTGCTTCGCGAGGTGAATACCATTGGATCAAAATCTCAGGTGGCCAAGCTCACACAGGCTGTGGTAGAAGCAAAAACAATGATCGAACGTCTTAGAGAACAGGTGCAAAATATCGAATGAGCCCAATGACGAAGCCGACCCTCACTCAAATTATTGTTGTTGCGGCCCCCAGTGGTGGCGGCAAGAGCAGCTTTGTCGAAAGGGTTTCGCAAGAAAATCCGCGACTGGTGGATGTCGTCACTTGCACAACAAGACCGATGAGAAAAGGTGAAAGCCAAGGAAAGCCTTATTATTTCACAACCGAAGACGAGTTTAAGAAAAAAATCAGTGAAGATTTTTTTGTCGAATGGGCTCATGTTCACAATCGGCTTTATGGCACCTCTCATGAGGAACTAGACAAAGCCTGGTCGCAAGGCAAATGTGCGATCATGGACGTCGATGTGCAAGGAACTGAGACTTTTAAGGCCAAGTTTCCACGTGCGGTGTCTATTTTTATCATTCCGCCCTCTATTGACGAGCTGCGGCGCAGAATCATTAAGCGGGATGGCGGTGTGCCTGCTGACATTGAGCTTCGGATGGAAAATGCCAAGCGGGAGATGCAGGAAGCGGGCAAGTTTGATTATCAGATTGTGAACGATCATTTTGAAACTTCTTATGCCGAATTTAAGAAAATCATTGAAAAATTATTAGGTTAAGTGTTATACATACAGGCTTCTCGGAGGTTGCATGGCTCGTGTCACGGTCGAAGATTGTTTAGAAAAGGTTCCGAATCGTTTTGCTTTAGTTTTGATGGTTTCAAAGCGCACAAAGCAGTTGATGAAAGGTGCCGAGACCACTGTGGCCATGAGAAGCAATAAGTACATCGTAACTTCCCTGCGTGAAGTTGCGATTGGCAATGTGGGGTTTGAAGGTAATATGGAAGCCGAGCATGTTCGCCTGCAAATCGAAAAAGATCTGAACAAGTAATTACTCTATAAAATCAAAAGCTGAAATCGGGCTTAATCGTTACCAACTGCCCCACTTAAGTGTGCGTAGCGCAGACTAACGCCTCAAGGTTACTTTGTTATTTTAGGTGTTTAAATGATTCGTTTGGCCGCAAGGAGA
>JAYWEQ010000089.1:0-33052 GCA_043779185.1 Pseudobdellovibrionaceae bacterium | reverse complement strand
AAAAAAAATGAAGTCGAGTCCATTCGTGCGATGGCGCAGCCGATTGATATTCATTTCAGCGATATGAAGCTTTCCTTACAAGAGATTTTGAAATCCAATTTTTCGTTTGCGGTGCCTGACAAGGTGTCTTTGGTTTCTGCATATACATCGAAAGTCATCAATCCCAGCGATTTTAACGTCAGTGTTGTGGGCCAAGCCCGCTTACTTCGAGGTTACTCAGAGTCCATTCAGTTTCTAAAAGATTGGCAAGCGACGGCCTTTGATCCGATTCTTGGGAAGGATAAGATTGTCGATGCCTTCCCAGCAGCGCCTGCCTCGATCGCCCAGCAAAAATTATTTCCGAAAGACACTTTGTTTGCGGTGTCCGTTGGGAACGCCGCCATTATATTAAAAAATCTTTTGAAAGATTTAACGCCGGTTTTTGTTGTTGGCCAAGAAAGCCAAATCATTTGGGCCAATAACTTTGATGTCAGCAGTGCTGATGCGGTGTCCATGGCCGGAGTTGTGAATTTGATCGCTGGTCAACGAGATTTAAAAGTTTCTTCCGCTGATTTATCAGAGTACATGGTCGCCCTGGGTGACTTTGTCAGAGCGATGGAAGGAATTGAAAATACGAAATCCAGTTACTTGCAGGATCGTGGCGCGGATGGAAGAAGAAATGTCGATGAATTGCTGGATGCAAAAAAACAAGTGAAGATTTTAATGGTCGGCTTAGGTAATTTTTTATCGAATCGCATGGTTTCAACCACCGGCTGGGTGCGCGAGTCCTATTCGTTGCGCCGCGGACAAATCGAAGACACTGAAATGAAAGTGATGACTCAGTTTAAAGCGATTGAATCTTTGCTTCAGGCCTATGAGATTACAAAATTGTCGCCCTACTTATGGTCGGCTTTAGATCTGTATTATAAACTGAACAAAGAAGTTTTCAATGCTCAGACCGGTTTTTATAACGGCATCACAACACTTGAGCAGGGCGCGCAAGTGCTGAAGATTTTAAAAGGTTTGCAGCCTTACTTGCCGGTCAGCAGTCAAAGCCAGTTAGAAAGTTTATTGCACAGTTGGACAGGTTTGATTCAAGCTCGACTGAAGTGAGTTTTATTTTCTCAGCAAAATGTCGTAGTCGGTCCGAGTTTTTTCGTTGAAAGAAATGGTTTCGGTGTGGGATCCACATGTTGAAATAGCCTTCAGTTGATAGGTAGTTTCTGAGTACATAGGCGCCGACAAGGCGTAGGTCCCATCAATTTGAATGCCGGTCGAAGCGATGATTTTTTGTTCTTCTGCAATAGAAACCTCACCGCGATGAGCAAGGCCTTGAGTCAAATCATCTGAACAAAGGACGCGGCCTGATATTTTTCGAGCCACCACTTTCCTGTGGAGAATCGGAACACCACCAAAAGTTGCGACATGATCGTAGGAGTCCCCACTTAATTTTTCAGCAAAACCTTGGTGCAGATCTTTCGGTCCAGAAATACATCCTCCAAGAACATATAACGTCGAAATCATCGCGGCCTTAAAGCTGTCTTTAAATTTCATCGATAGATCCTCTGTTTGGAATGATAAACTGCTATCACTTGTAAAGTCCATTTAGGGTTGCTCCAGGACCTCTAGAAAGCGAAGAAAATGCTGATTGAAGGCCTTAGACCCCCAATGTCATAAGGAAAGCCGATGACATTTCAGGCCTGGGTTTGAGATAAGACATCTGTGAAATTTCTAGTTTTTGAAGGTTTAGATGGATCGGGGAAAAGTTCGCTGATGGCTGCTCTTGAAAAAGAGTTGGTGGCAGCAAAGATTTCTGTGCATCGCACCCGCGAGCCTGGGGGAACACCTTTGGGCGAAGAAATTCGTGAAATCATCGTGCGTCGCAAAGAGGGTTTTGTCCCGTGCGCTAAAACTGAGCTGCTGCTTTATGAAGCCATTCGCGCGCAGCATGTTGAAGAAACGATTCAGCCAAAATTAAAGCAAGGTGTTTGGGTTTTATCCGATCGTTTTGCGGCCAGTTCGGTGGCTTTCCAAGCGGGCGGTCGCACCTTATCCGCCGAAGACGTCGTAAAATTAAATGATTTTGCCACTTCTGGATTAAAACCTGACCTGACATTTTTATTAGATCTTTCCGTCGAAGAATCCAGACAACGTCGTCAACAAAGGGCCTTTGCCATTGGTGAAAAAGAAGATCGCATCGAAGCCGAAGCTGATCAGTTTCACGAACGAGTCCGACAGAGCTTCCTTCATCAAGCCAAAGCGGACGCCAGTCGCTGGCAAATTTTAGATGCAAGGCTTTCAACCGTGCAAATGTTAGAGCAAGTGATGACTAACTTAAGATCAAAAAAATGGCTGCCTTAATTCCCGCTGTTGTCGGCCACGACCGAATTATTTCAAATTGGCTGAGCGCTCAAGCCCATCAAAGATTGGCCGGTGTTTATTTATTCGTCGGTCCCTCGGGAATTGGTAAAAAAACGACGGCCTGGGCGCTGGCGCAAGCCTATCTATGTGAAGTCAGCCCCTCGGCTTGCGGCCAATGCCCGAGCTGTTTAAAAGTGGCAAAACATCAAAGCGAAAATGTTTTTTATATCGAACCTGCAGGCCAGCAAATTAAAACTGATCAGGCTCACGAAATTTTACGGTTTTTAAGTTTAAAATCTTGGCGCGGAAAAAGGGTTGTGATCATTGATCAAGTCCAGGCTTTGAATGCCACGGCCGCCAACACGTTATTAAAAACTTTAGAAGATCCACCCCCTGACACACAGTTTTTCGTCATGGCACCCAGTGCCTCAAGTGTTCTGCCAACTTTAAGATCGCGCTGCCAAGTCCTCAGTTTTTACCCTGTCACAGCCAGTCTTATGAAGAAAAAAATTCAAGCTCCCGATTGGATGCTCCGAGCCTCCCGGGGAAGTTTTGAAAAGCTCGCGCAGTTCCAAGAAGAGACCTCGGCCCAAGTTCGAAAAACAGCCGCCCAAATGTTAGAAAGTTGCGTGATTAAAAAAGATTTTTTAACCACCGATGACTGGCGCGAGCCTTTAAAAGAAAAAGGCATGTGGTCGCAGTACTTGATGCATTGGAATTATCTGTTACGGGATGCCATTTACACCAAATTAAATAGAAAAAACCAGGTTCTTAACACAGATTTAAGCGCTTTCTTGGATTTGCTGGCCGCTCGTTCGATGGACCAACTTTTAAACTGGCAAGAAGCCATCTTTACCTGGCAAAATGAGCTTTTGATCAACCGCGATCCGCAGTTGCAAATGGAAGCGCTGTCGATTCGAACTCAGCGAAGGCCCTTATGACGGACAAAATGAACCAATGGATTGATTTGCACTGCCACCTGGACATGATGGAAGAGGGGACAGAGGCGGCAATTTTAAAAGCTCAGGCCGCAGGTGTTAAAAAAATGGTCACGATCGGGACCGAGCCTTCTGATCATCAAATTGTTTTAGATATTGCGAAAAAATATTATCCGGAAGTTTTTTGCACCTTAGGCGTGCATCCCCATCAAGGCGCTATTTACACCGACGAAGCGGGGGCCTTTATCGAAGCGCATTTAGCGCGGCCTGAAGTGGTGGCGGTGGGTGAAATTGGCTTGGATTATTACTATAATCAGTCGCCCGTCAAAGACCAAAAAGAGGCCTTTCGAAAGCAGCTGGATATTGCCGCTCGTCACAAAATGCCAGTTGAAATCCATACCCGCGATGCAGAACCCGATACGGTTGAAATTTTGAAAGAATTTAAGGGCCGCGTGACTGGAATTATTCACTGCTTCACAGGCACGCGTTGGCTTGCGGATCAATGTCTGGATTTGGGTTTTAATATTTCCATCAGTGGAGTTGTGACGTTTAAAAATGCTCAAGACTTACGCGATACTGTCGTCGCCATGCCTTTAGATCGAATTCACGTTGAAACCGATGCTCCCTTTCTGGCGCCAGTCCCGCAGCGTGGAAAAAAGAACACACCGGCTTTTATGGTTCATACCGCCCAGTTCGTCGCACAGCTAAAAGGCGTGGAAGAAGAAGTTTTTTGTCAGCAGATGCTAAAGAACGCGCTGCAAATGTTTCCTAAAATTATTTGGTAGCCTCAAGGCCCCTCTAATCCTTGATTTTTTTGTCGTTCCCAATGATATTGGGCTCTCAATTTTTCCCTGGAGGCTTACGTGGCTAAACTTAAAGTCGGTATCAATGGTTTTGGTCGAATTGGACGAATTCTTTTTCGCGCCGGTTTTGAGCATTTAGACATTGTTGGAATTAATAACCTGGACAGCCTGGATGGTTCGGCTCATTTGTTAAAGTACGATAGCACGCATGGTATTTTTAATGCGGATGTCACTCATGATGAAAAGAATTTGATCGTGAACGGCAAGAAAATCAATTACTCGGCTTGCAAAAATCCGGCTGAAATTCCTTGGAAAGCTTGGGGCGTTGACCTTGTTTTGGAATGCACGGGCGCCTTTAAAGGCAAAGAAGATTATCAAAAACATATCACAGCGGGCGCAAAAAAAGTTATGATTTCAGCTCCAGCTGACGGAGTTGATTTAACTTTAGTGTTTGGTGTGAATCATGAACAGTATGATCCCTCAAAGCATACATTTATTTCCAATGCTTCTTGCACGACGAATTGCTTAGCGCCAATTGCAAAAGTTTTGCACGAAGCCTTTGGGATTGAAAATGGCATGATGACAACAATTCATTCTTATACGAACGATCAAAAAATTCTGGATGCTCCTCACAAAGATTTACGTCGGGCCAGATCAGCGGCTGTTAGCATGATCCCAACGACGACTGGGGCTGCGAAAGCAGTTGGTTTAGTGCTGCCAGAATTAAAAGGGAAAATTGATGGAACTTCGATCCGAGTTCCCACTCCGAATGTCAGCCTTGTTGATTTCACTTTCCGTCCCATGAAAGATTGCACCATAGATTCGGTGAATGCCGCTTTAACAAAAGCTGCTGAAGGTCCCTTAAAAGGAATTTTAGCCGTCGAGAAAAAAGAACTGGTGTCTATCGATTTTAATGGCAATAAACACTCTTCCATTGTCGATGCTGCCTGCACGATGATGGTCGGTCCAAAACTTGTGAAGGTGATGTCTTGGTATGATAACGAGACCGGCTTTTCGCAGCGAATGGTTGATGTCGCTCTTTACATGGCTGAAAAAGGATTATAAATGGCAAATGGTCTTCGCTATATAAAAACGCTGAAAGATTTTAACGTGAAAGATAAAGTTGTCTTTCTAAGGCTTGATCTGAATGTTCCCTTAGAGAACGGTAAGATCACGGATGAAACACGAATCACAGCGACTTTACCGACCATCCAATTTTTGATGGATGCGGGAGCGAAGATCGTCATGGCTTCCCACTTGGGTCGTCCAAAAAGTGCCGACGATACACAATTTTCCCTTGTGCCCGTCGCTGAAAGTTTAGCCGAGCATTTAAAAGCCGAAGTTCTTTTAGTGGATGACCCAAGTTCTGACGATGGCGTTAAAGGACTTCTGATCGGCCTTAAAAAAAATCAATTGATTCTATTAGAAAATATTCGTTATGTCCCTGGGGAAACCAAAGACAGCGATGAGCTTGCGCAAACGATCGCAAGCTACAGTGATATTTATATTAATGATGCTTTTGGTGCTAGTCACAGAGCTCATGCGACAATTCATGCTTTACCAAAAATAATGAAACAAAAAGGCATTGGTTTTCTGATCGAAAAAGAAATTAAAATGATGGATCAGTTGATGGAAAATCCAGCGCGGCCTTATATTGCCGTTCTTGGCGGCGCCAAGGTGTCTGATAAAATTGCAGTGATTGAAAAACTGATCGACGTTGTTGACGGAATCATCATCGGTGGTGCCATGGCCTACACGTTTTTAAAAGCGCAAGGTCACTCTGTTGGTAAATCTTTAGTTGAAGAAGATAAGATTAAATACGCCAAGGAAATGATCGCGCGGATCGAAGCTCGCCGAAAAACTTTATTGCTGCCCGTGGATCACGTCACCACACTAGCTTTTGGAGACACAAAAAATATTGAAATCACAAAAGACGTCAATATTCCTGATGGACGTATGGCTCTTGATATTGGCCCTAAATCGTTGAATTTATTCAGTGCGGCTCTTCGGGAAGCCAAGACGATTTTTTGGAATGGTCCCATGGGTGTTTTTGAAACCGCTGAATTCTCAAAGGGCACTTTTGGTGTTGCAAAAATTATTTCAGAAAATGCGGGGATGACCATCATCGGTGGAGGAGATTCTGCGGCTGCGGTGGAAGCCTCAGGTTATGCGGATAAAATGACGCATATTTCGACCGGTGGTGGGGCTAGCCTTGAATATCTTCAAGGGGACAAGCTTCCAGGTTTAGAAGTTCTAAGACAAAAGCATGTCGGCGTTGAAACTCCGCATCTTTAAAATATTTCATCAAGGGCCGCCAGCTTTTTTAATATCGTTATTAATTCATACGGCTATTTTGTTTTTTATTTGGTCCAGTCAGTTAAAAGATCCAGCTAAGCCACCGATTGAAATTTCGATCGAAAATCAATTGTTGCCAAAAAAAATCCAGAAGATCTCGCTCTCTAAAGTGTCCCTTAAAAACAAGGGTACCCAAAGTCTTGGGCATAAAATTCTAGCGAAGTTCTCAAAACCAAATTTTCAATCCGGTTTTTCTGCAAAGGTTCATGACATAGTTACGATGACTGACTCTGAAAATTATAGGGCTCATCCCTTAGAGGACAATCCTTCAGATGAGTGGGGGTCAGGAGGGGGAACCTTTGCTAGAAATAAAGATTATCTTTTATTTCGTAAGGTTTACGAAACTGTTGACGGCCTATTATATTATCCAGGAGTTTTGGCAAGAAACCGAATTGAAGGCTTTACTCATGCCCGTCTAGTTTTAGATTCCGAGGGTAGCTGCAGTTGGAAATTAACTCAGATCACTGGCGCCAATCCTTATTTACGTCTTTTTGTTCTGGATATTTTAAAGCAGGCTTGCCATCAAAATTATTCACAGTTTATTAATGGAAGAAAGCTAACAAACGTTGATCTGTCTTTCAAATTTGCAATAACAGAGCACGAAAATTTGAATTTGATCGAAGCGGAAAAAGGAATTGTCGGCAACACCTTATTATTTTATCGAAACTCTCACAATAGTATTATGGAATGGGAGCTTGGACCTTTTCATGGAATGTTTCCTATTCCTATCGCCTACCTAAATATTTTTTGGTTGCAAGAAAACTGGGATCGCATCATGAATCATAAAGAGCCCTTAGATGTTTTCAAAAATGAACTTGGTCATCAGATTTAAGAGACGCCCAACTAACTTTTAGAATCTGTGAGGAAATTGAAAATTTCATCGCGATGGAATAAGTAAGTTCTGATCACGGTCCAGATGTGGCCAGTGTCGAAATATAATTTTTTGGCATTTGGTAGCTGTGCCGCCAACTGCTTTTGAAACTTGGTGGGAACCTCGGTGTCTGCATTTGAAATATACAAAAGATATCTTTCGGAAGACTTTTCTTCGCCCAAGAAAATTCCTGGGTCAAAGTGGATACTTTTTCGCATCAATTGTAAATACTCTTCGTCGCTGGAAAGGTGGTAAATCCGCTTGCGATTTGTTTTCTGAATCGTGACTGAAGCCAATTCGGATTCGGTCAGAATCCCAGCTAAATCTTTTCCACCCACAGTTAACACCACTTTACCAATTTGGGGATCGGCCCCCATGGCGGCGGCAGCGTAAAGTGCGCCAAGGCTTGCGCCCATTAAATTGACAGGCTCATGAATCCATTGGATCAGTTCTTTAAGAGCTGCGGTGTTACCGCGAATCTGGCGATCATGGCGAGTCAGGTCAAAATCTTTGTCTGCAAAACCATCAAACTTTGCTAAAATATAGAAAGTCACATTTCGGCTACAAAAATATTTTCCCATCTGACGATCTAAGAAATTCATGCCGCCGGTGGGTGGCAATAAGATAACAGGGCGATCTTTACCTGGGTGATCGGGACGAAAAACATGAACTTCTCGGCCAGAGGCTTTGCCTGTGGCGGGATCCCAGCCGGTAAACCAATGAGCTTCAATCGTGCAGCCCAAGGACCTATAACCTTCTTTTTTATTTTCCTGCCACTCTTTGACAGGTTGGCGAAGCGCTTCTTTTTCAATTTCTAAAGACGCCTCGGTCCTGAAACTAAATAAAACTAAAACTATTGAACAAAGAAAAAAATGTTTCATCCGTAAATTCCTTATTTTTTAATTCCTAAATAACGAAAAAATGCATCGGTATTAGGCTTACGGCCTAAGAATTCTTGCAATAAGACAGTGGCATCTTCGAGGTTGCCTTTTTCTAAGATTAGTTTTCTATAATTTGAACCCTCAATTGGGGAAATCAGCTTTCTATTTTCAAATTTTGTAAACATATCAAAAGCATAAACATTGGACCAAAGGTAACCGTAGTAGCCAGCATCGTAGCCGCCCATGATATGTCCAAAGCTTGCCGGGAAATGGGCGCCAGGCAGGGGATCCAGTCCCATAATCTGTTTGTAAAGAGTGTTATATGTTTCAGTGACATCTAAATCCTTTGGATTTTGATGGAGGGTTAAATCGTAAATGCTATAAAGCAACTGAGCATTGAAGCCGTAAGCTTGATTAAATTTTCGCGAACGAACTAATTTTGCAATTAAGTTGTCAGGCATTTTTTTAGATCTGTCAGAATAGAAGGCAGTAATCATTTTTAGAATTTGAGGTTGCCAAACCCAGTTTTCGAGCATTTGCGACGGAGCCTCGACAAAATCGCCCGCAACATTAAAACCTGAAAGGCTAGCATATTTAACTTTTGTTAAGGTTGCATGCATAACATGGCCAAACTCATGAAACAGAGTCTCGACATCATCATGACTTAGCAGCGAAGGCCGATCTTTTGTGGCCGGAGTTAAATTAGCAACAATGGCTGCAATCGGCGGTTGATATTGGCCAGCCACCTCGCGCCCTGTTCTTAATGGAAAGGCAGCTGCATGACTGTATTTCCCTTCGCGCGGGTAAAGGTCGGCGTAAAAATATGCAATCAATGCACCGCTTGCGGTGTCGTGAATTTCGAAAAGCTGGACCGTCGGGTGCCAGGTGATCGCATTTTGTACAGGCACAAATTTCACACCTAAAAGTTCAGAGTAAATTTCAAACATTTTAGCGACGACATAATCTGATGGAAAGTATTCACGGATTAATTCATCATCAATGGCGTAGCTTTTAATTTTTAGAAGGTGACTGTAATATCCAATGTCCCAAGAATTTAATTTTGTCGCTTGTGGATCGCTGGTTTTTTTAAAGGCTAAAAGCTCTTGATAGTCTTTTTGGAAGGCTAAGGCCATTTTGGATTTTAAATCTTGCAAGAATTGCCAAGCGCGCCCACCGGTTTTTGCCATCTTGTCATAAGTTTTATAATCGGCCCAATCTTTAAAACCTAAAAGCAAAGCAGCTTCGCGGCGAAGTCGGACAGTTCTTTGAAGCAAATCGGTATTCACTTTAGCTTCGCGATTGGAATATACAAAGGCCATTTTACGACGAGCTTCCGAGTTAGAAGCGTTTTCCATAAAGTCCCCGGCATAAGTTCCCTTCGCAGGAATTTGATAGCTGCCATTGGGGAGTTTTATAAATCGAGCTTTGACGACATCCGGAATGCCAGCCATTTCAGACTCATTCATTTCAGCCGAATCATTGTTGTTATTAAGGTTAGCAGCAAACTGAATTTCAAGATCTGAAATTTCTGTTTTGATTTTTTTAAATTGGGCCAGCTTTGCTTCGGAAAGTTCTAAGCCGCTCAATTTAAAACCAATCATACTTTGCTGGATCAAGCGAGCTTCAGTTTGCGACAACGTTGAGGCCTTGATTTTTTTCTGAGCTTGCTTCATGAGATTGTATAAATCTTTGCGCGAATAAATTTCGATCGAAGTTTGCGAGGCAAGGGCGCTACAATCTTCGGCTGCTTTTCGCAAATTGGCGTTGACTGAAACATCATTCATAAAGCCCAGGGGCGTCAGCTTCTCATCAACTTGCGCCGAAATATTTTCTAAATCGCCAAAGGTATTTTCAAAGGTCAGTTGGAGATTAGGTTCTTTAATGGGGCGCTTAACAAGAGCATCGATGCGATGGGTAAATTCACTGACAACGGTCGTGCATAAGCTCGTTAATTCTTCCGGGGAATAATCAGATCGGATTAAAGCTTTATCACTGGAGCCGTTGGGTGCTCTTGAAATTGATGTTGAAGCACAAGATATAAAAAGTCCGAGCAGGGGAATAAAAAAAAGCGTTCCATACGGGACTTTCATAAGGCTCCTTGAAGAAGTTTGTTCGTTCTAAATTCTCGAATGATTTAGGACGAAACTCAATCACAAAGGCTCCCAATTTTTGTCCTTAACGGGCCTGGCCCAAATCCATCGTCCAGTAAGTTTTGTAAGTAGAGGATTCGTGGTAGCCACAAGCAACGCCGATCTCGCGAAACTTTGGGCTCATGATATTTGCACAGTGGCCTGGGCTTTTGATCCAACTATTGATGGCAGCTTGAACAGTCTCACGACCGGCCGAAATATTTTCACCCGCGGCACGCCAATTGTATCCATTTCTTGCAATTCGATCTGTGAAGGACTGTCCATTGCGGCTGGCATGCTCAAAATAATTGTGATTGGCCATATCGGCAGAATGTTCGAAGGCCGCTGCAGCCAATTGAAAATTCCATTTTAGGGCAGGGGCCGCTTTAAAAAATTCAACTCCACAGGATCTTGCCGACGAGCGAGCCCTGTTGACTTGGATTAAAACTTCTTGCTGAAGACGGCTGACCTGGCAACTTTGCGCGCTGGCGTAAGCTCCGGAAAAAGATAAAGCTAGTAAAAGAATTATAAATCGTAAATCAAACAAAAGACCTCCAAGTTTGAAGGAGGTCAAAGTTTGTTCCAAAGTCACTGCGTCGTTCAATGATTTAAATGTGAAATATTTTTAGCGGAACGCTGCAATACCCGTAATCTGTTGTCCGACAACAAGTCGATGAATGTCCTCAGTGCCTTCATAAGTATTCACTGTTTCCAAATTCATCATGTGCCGAATCACTGGATATTCATCGATGATCCCGTTGGCTCCCAGTAAATCGCGAGCATCGCGCGCAACATCCAAAGCCATACGACAATTATTCATTTTAACCAAGGAAACATGGTGAGGATGTATTCGACCAGATTCTTTCAAGCGGCCCATCTGTAAAGCGAGCAACTGACCCTTGGTAATTTCTTGCACCATTTTAACCAGTTTTCCTTGCGGAAGTTGGTAGGCTGCAAGGGGTTTATCTTTTTCAAAAATCACTCGTTCTTTCGAGTAATGAAGAGCGGTGTGGTAACAAGCATTTGCCGCTCCGACAACACCCCAAGCGATTCCGTAGCGAGCTTGGGTTAAGCATCCCAAGGGACCTTTAAGGCCTTCAATATTGGGCAGCATATTATCTTCTGGAACAAAACAATTTTGCAGGTGAAGTTCAGACGTTGTACTGACTCGTAAAGAAAATTTGCCTTTCATGGTGCTGGTCGTAAATCCGTCCATGCCTTTTTCAACAATAAAGCCTTTTACTTTTCCATCAAGCTTGGCCCAAACAATGGCGATGTCTGCAATGCAACCGTTAGTGATCCACATTTTATTGCCGGTGATTTTATAACCACCTTTTACTTTTTCAGCTCGAGTGAGCATTCCGCCTGGATTCGATCCGGCATCAGGCTCTGTTAAACCAAAGCAGCCAATCAATTCGGCCTTTGCTAGTTTAGAGAGATATTTTTTCTTCTGAGCTTCGGACCCGTAAGCAAAAATCGGATACATCACTAAAGCGCCTTGCACAGAACAAAAAGAGCGAATTCCTGAATCGGCGCGCTCTAGTTCCTGCATTAAAAGACCGTAGGAAATATGACCTAAGCCTGGGCAATCGTAACCTTGAATCGTTGAACCCAGCAGACCCATCTCAGCAAAGCGCGGAATTAAATGTTTTGGAAATTCTTCTTTTCGATTGGCCTCTTGCAAAGTCGGCATCACTTCTTTCGTGACAAAGTCGCGAACTGTGTTGCGGACCATCAATTCTTCTTCAGAAAAAAGAGAATCTTCTTCCATGTAGTTTAAAGACTCATAGACAGCCATAAATACTCCTCATTGGGGTGCTATATATTATCGCAAAGCCTCGGGAATCTGGCAAGTCCAACAGTCGCGCATTGCCAATTTTCAATACTTGACTCAAAGCTGTAAGCTGGCACCTTAGATTGATGTATAACAGAGCAGAAATCGTCGACGAAAACTTTACAAAATTTGTTAAAGCCAGCCACTTTCCACCGGCCAGGACGCATGTCAATTTGCAGGATTCTGGCTTAAAGTCGACGGAACTAATTGATCTTTTTGAAAGCCAAGTGATCAGTCGACATCTTGATCTTAGGGCCCGTATTTTAAAAAATACCAATCAATGTTTTTACACCATCGGAAGCTCAGGGCATGAAGGGAACGCCGTCTTTGGAAAAGTTTTTCGAACGACGGATATGGCTTTTTTGCATTATCGCAGTGGCGCCTTGATGATTCAAAGGGCCAAGCAACGGCCGGGCTCGACTCCTGTCTACGATACAATGCTTTCTTTTGCAGCTTCCAGTGACGAACCGATCGCTGGTGGACGGCATAAAGTTTTTGGCAGTTTACCATTAATGGTTCCTCCACAAACCAGCACCATTGCCTCGCATCTACCAAAGGCCGTCGGAGCGGCGCTTTCAATCACTCGAGCCCGAGATTTAGGTCATGAAGGCCTCATGCCGAATGACAGCCTCGTGATCTGTTCCTTCGGAGATGCCTCGGCCAATCACTCGACCGCCTTAGGGGCGATCAATACGGCGGCTTGGACCGCTTATCAAAAAGTGCGGTTGCCCTTAATTTTTATTTGTGAAGATAACGGTCTGGGTATTTCTGTTTCGACGCCAGCAAGCTGGATTGAAAATAATTTCTCATCGAAACCATCGCTTCAATATTTAAAAGTCGACGGTTTAAATTTGTTAGATCTTTATCAAAAGACAAAAGCTTTGGAAGAAACCGTTCGATCCAGCCGCAAACCGGCCTTCTTACATATGGAAACCGTTCGACTGATGGGGCACGCCGGCTCTGATATGGAATTCAGTTACCATTCTTTAGAAAAAATTGAATCTTTGGAATTTAACGATCCGCTTCTGCATTCGGCCCGAATTATTTTGGAAAATAAATTGCTGTCCCCTGAAGAAATTTTAAAAATGTACGAAGGGGAAAGGGCTCGGGTTGAACACGTGGGTCTGGCTGCCATCCAGCGACCCAAACTTTTAAAGCCTGAAGATATTCGCTCGACAGTCATCGCTTGTGTTGAACAAAAAATGGCGCCGGCTGCGCCCGAAGAATCATTGCGTGAAAAAACTTTTGGCCGCGAGTACGCAAAACTTTCGACGCCTCAACATATGGCAAAGTTAATTAATTATGGTTTGACGGACTTAATGCTTCGTTATCCTCAGACCATGGTTTTTGGCGAAGATGTCGCGCAAAAAGGCGGCGTTTATAATGTCACTGATGGATTATTTGCTAAATTTGGTGCGAAAAGAGTTTTTAATTCTTTATTAGATGAGCAATCCATCTTAGGGGCAGCGATTGGTTTAGCTCATAATGGATTTTTACCAATTCCTGAAATTCAATTCCTTGCCTACGTTCATAATGCCGAAGATCAAATCCGAGGCGAAGCCGCCACCTTGGCCTTCTTTTCCAAAGGGCAGTTTACTAACCCCATGGTGTTGCGGATTGCAGGTCTGCCTTATCAAAAAGGCTTTGGCGGGCATTTTCATAATGATAATTCTTTGGCTGTTTTTCGCGATATTCCCGGATTGATCATCGCGGTTCCTAGTAATGGAATAGATGCCGTAAAAATGATGCGAGCCTGTGTTCGTGAGGCTTATGAAAAAGGCCGCGTGATTGTTTTTATCGAGCCCATTGCTTTGTACATGACAAAAGATTTACATCAAGTCGATGATAAAGGCTGGACCTTTCCTTACCCTTCAGGCGCCGATGAAATCTTGATTGGAGAATTCGGTGTTTATGGGGATGGAAAAGATCTAACAATATTAACTTACGGGAATGGCTATTATTTTTCTAGGCAGGCTGAAAAAATCCTGAAAGAAAAATACAACGTGCATTGTAAAATTATTGATCTGCGCTGGATTGCGCCCTTAAATCATCAGGCCTTAGCCGCAGAGCTTGAAAATTCCAAAAATGTTCTGATTGTCGATGAATGTCGAAAAACTGGATCCTTCAGTGAGGCCTTGGTCGCATCGATAGTGGAAAATATGAAAACGCTTCCTAAAATCAAAGTTATTGCTGCCCACGACTGTTTTATTACTTTGGGCGTCGCGGCCGCAGCGGGCTTGCCTTCAAAAGAAGAAATTATTGAAGCCGCTCTTCAAATGAAAGGAATCAAGGTTCCTTCATGATGACAAAGCAAGGGGTCAAAAAAGAGCGAGTCGTCGTGATCTGTCCAGGGCGCGGGACCTACACCAAAGAAACTTTGGGATACTTAAAAAAGTTTCGGCCGGCTTTCAGTGAATTTCTTAATCTTATGGACGAAAAACGGGCTGCCCTGGGCATGCCAACCTTGAGTGAGCTTGATAACGAGCCCGTCTTTAAACCCCAGATGCACACCAAGGGTGAGCATGCCTCGTCGTTAATTTATGCCTGCAGTTATTGTGATTTTTTAAATTTGGATCCTGAAAAATACGAAATTGTCGCGGTTACAGGGAATTCCATGGGATGGTATATCGCTTTAGCTGTCGCCGGAGTTTTGAACGTTCATGGAGCTTTTGAAGTCATCAATACCATGGGCTCGATGATGAAAGATGAAATCATCGGTGGACAGATGATTTACCCACTGGTCGATGACAACTGGATGATCAAGCAAAGCAATGTTGATTTAGTACATGCAGCGCTGAAAGAAGTGAATTTGCAACCTGACTGCAAAGCTTATATCTCGATCCAATTGGGTGGATATGCGGTGATTGGTGGCCATCAAAAGGCCTTGGATTTTTTGTTAAAAAAACTTCCAAAAACTGAAAACTATCCTTTCCAATTGATCAATCACGCGGCCTTTCATACGCCACTTTTAAAACAGACTTCAGAAAAAGCTCGGCAAATTCTTTCCAAAGATCTATTTCATCGTCCGCAAATTCCCTTGATCGATGGTCGCGGGCATCTGTGGACTGAGTTTGCCACCAGTCGCGATGATATTTTCAACTATACTTTTCAACATCAAGTCGTCCAACCTTATGACTTTACAACGGCGATCACCGTCGCCTTAAAAGAGTTTTGTCCCGATCGCTTGGTGCTTTTGGGTCCCGGAAACACATTAGGTGGCGCGATTGGTCAAATTCTTGTGCAAAATAAATGGCTTCAAATCTCTGCCAAAAGCGATTTTATTGAATTACAGAAAGAAAACCCTTTTCTAATCTCTTTAGGCCGTCCTTAGGTAAAATCATTCCTGACAGCAAGCTAGATTTTAGCTATATCTTGAAGCTGAAGGTCCATAAATGAATTTATGTTTTGAAAAAAAGCATTATTGCACCCATTTAAAAAGCTGGAATCTATTAGAGTCTTGCTTATGGCCGTATCTGATTGACGGTCTTCATAAAAATGAAAAAGTTCATTACTATACAGATCGATTTACGCCGAAAGAGATTTTGCAATTTTGGCCGCTGTCTTCAGAGCAAAAAAACATTTTAGAGGTCGCTTTGGCCAACGGAAATCTGGAAATTTATTCTGGTGAACAAGTCTACATGACCGATGGTCAATTTAATATCGATGATCGATTGAATTTTGCTAAAATCGCGATAGCCAAGGCCCAAGCAGAAGGGTTTAGCGGGTTTCGCATCGCTACTGAAATGGAATGGATTAAAAAGGCGACGAATGCGAACATTATTGATTTAGTCAGCGATTATGAAATGCGATGCAATGACTTTTTTGACTCAAATTTTATCACCTGCCTTTGTATTTATTGCGATGAATCCCTGACTCCTGATTTGTGCTTTCGAGCCTTGCACGCTCATCCCCAAGTTCACGCCTTGAATCAGACCACGCAAGAAATTTTTAACAATCCGTTTATGAATAAAAGCGGTCCAGATCCACTTCATGATTTACGGCATTGGATTCGCTATTTAAAATCAATGGGACTGAATTGGATCGCTCATGTCGATAGCGGGACCAAAACAAAATTTAAAAGTGATGTTTACCAAAATTTAGCCAAATATATTGAGGGCAATGGTTTTTCCCAAAAAGGAATTCCTGATATATTCCTTAATATAAGTGCTTTATAGGAATTCGAATGAATTCGACTCATCAAAGAATCCTCTTGATTGGCGGCGGCCATACTCACTGTTTGCTTCTAAAAAACTGGCGGGTCCAAGACCTTAAGGGCGTTCATCTGACTTTAATTTCTGAGGCCGCGGATTCACCCTATAGCGGCATGTTAACTGGATTTATTTCGGGAGCCTACACCGATCAACAGATTCATATTTCGCTCCTACCGCTGATCAAAAAATTCGATGGCGAATTTGTGCAGGACTCTGTTGTAGATATTGATTTCAAAAATCAGAAAGTACTGACTAAGAATGGCCAAGAGTTGCAGTATGATATTCTTTCGATTAATACGGGTTCGATTCCACAATCGCAAGGAATGATGGGCGCTCAGAATTATTCCGTTCCGATAAAACCGATCAAATCATTTCAAGCTAGGTTCACCGAATTTTTGAAAAAAGAGAGCGTTGAAAACCAATCGCGATCCATCGTAGTGATTGGGGCGGGCGTTGCCGGCATCGAATGTTCCCTGGCCTTTGAAAGTCGGTCTCGACATTTGGGTGTTAATTCTGAAATTCACTTGATCGAAGCCTCAGAAAATTTTTTGCCGGGATTTCCAAAGCGGACCCAAGAAAATATTTCTGATTTGTTAGCTGGCCGTAAGATTCATTTGCATCTTGGAAAAAAGGTCACTGAGATCACATCTGAAGAAGTGATTTTTTCAGACAAAACTAAATTGAAGACGGACTTTACTGTTTTGACAACGTCGGGCCAACCTGCGCCTTGGATTCAAAAATTGAAACTGAAGCATCATGGACCATTTATTCAAATCAACGAATTTTTAGAAGCTTCAGAAAGCCAAGTTTTTGCAGCGGGTGATGTAGCCCAGAATCCTGAAAAGCCAGTTCCTCGAGCGGGTGTTTATGCAGTACGGGAAGCTGAAGTTCTTGGGCACAATATTCAAGCCCTTCTTGGGGGTACGGCCAAGACCTCTTTTTTACCTCAAAAAGATTTTTTAAGTTTGATCTCTGATGGAGACGGCAAATGCACAGCGGTCAAGGGATCTTGGTTTTTTTCCAATTCTAAATTAATGTGGATTTTAAAAGATTTTATTGATCGAAAATTCGTGCATCAGTTTGATTCATTAGGATCAAGTTTTATGAGAACGGCGGACAAACGCTACCTGCAAGGAATGTTACTGTTAACATGGATTTGTTTATCATATTCCGGTGGTTTTTTTATGACAAAGTCTTTGGGCTGTGCGGCGGCTTTAATAATTTTAAGCCTGATTTAGCTGCTAAGACCAGCCATGGGAACAGATGGTAGGCAAAATCAAAATAATCCAATGGGTTCAGGGGCTGCCCCTTAGAAATACTCTGAACGTGTTTCCAAAGATGAGGCGGGGTGAAGGGGGCTAGCCCCAAGGTTAAAGCCCCAGTGACGACAACCCACCAGGAAAGCCCATTTAAATAGAGGTTCAGTTTACATAACATGGGCTGAGTTTATTGAATGTGACTTTTTATGACAAAGGATTTGACGCTCAAAATTGAAAAATTATCAACTTCAAAGGACTCTCACAAATCTCTTGTTTCAAAATAAGAAATGACCTTTAGGGTTCCTGGACCTTAGCCGAAGAATTAAAGAGGCCAATGATATGGGCCGTTCAGCGCTTTAGCCAAAGGAAATGTGTGGATGACGTTAAGACCAGAACGATTCGAAATCCTGAGAACGAATCTTCGCAAAATTTAGAAGAAACAATTCTAATTTGCGAGAAAGCAGCCCCCGAAGAGGTTCTGCGTTATGCCTTAGAACGGAATATATCTCAGATCGTGCAAGAGACAAGTCCCCATCAAGAGATTGAAGTAAAATCATCCATGGCAATGATGGATGCGCCCGCTTCATTTTTTGATTTTCCTTTAGCCACTATTTTGACTCCTGAAAAGGTGACAGTCCAATCTGAAAAAACCTTGCGCCAGTTAGAAATTCCTTTTTTTAAGTCCGATGAAAAGGAAGCTATTTTAGATTCGATTGGCGAATATATGAGGACTTTGGCCGGATCGGGAACCTTAGAGTCTGATGTTCGATTAGTTGCCGATGAGCTTTTTACAAATGCGATTTTTAATGCAGGTTTTCGAACGATTCCAGGGGGAGCTAATCGGGCGGATTCAATCATATTGGATCAAAAACAAACTTGTCGCCTGTTGGTAGGATCAAAAGACGACCGGTTGGTTGTTGTCTGCGAAGATTTGTTTGGCACCCTTAATATTTTAAAGCTTTTGAATCGGATCAGAAAATGTTACGAAGAGGGAGCTCATAACTCGATCACCTGGGATCAGCCAGGAGCCGGAATCGGCAGCTACCTGGTTTTTAAAAGTTGTATGAGCGTTTACTATGCTGTTCAAGAAAATGAGCGTACGATGGTCGCTTGTGTATTCCCTTTGCGAAAAGGGATGAGGGCTCGATCAGAAATAGGTAAAGGCGTCCACTTTGTGAATGTCTCAAAAAAGAAGGACAAAGCATGAATCCATTTAAATCTTTGCAATCGACAGATAATAAAACCCTCCACCTGACCTTAGAGGGCGAGATTCAGGGCAGCTGCCAGCTGCCCGAGCTTGATATGAATGGAGTGACTGAGTTGGATATGGATGTCGGCAAAGTCACATATATTAATTCAGGAGGCATCCGAAATTGGATTCTTTGGATGGTGCAATTAAGTAAAAATTTTCCTGCTGTTGACATTGTTTTTCGAGAACTCCCACCCATCTTGGTCAGTCAAATCACTAATGTTGATTCATTTATCCCTAAAAAATCAAAAATTAAATCCGTCTTTATTCCTTTTTTCTGTGATCACTGTGGTGCCACGGCCACACGATTATTTGAGCCCGAAAAATATTTTGAGCAGTCCAAGTCGAAAGAAGAAATTTTGGCCAAGATGTGCGACATGACTTGCCCCCAATGCGCAAAGCCGATGGAAATGGACGCCTTTCCCGAAAAGTACTTAACCTGCTTAGAGCAACATCGCGGAAATTAAGCATCAAAGGCCTAACACAAAGGCAAATGGATCGCCAGGCCTTGATCATTGGCATTCAGGGTCACGGACTCACAGCCACAAGCTAAAATTGAAAGAATCGATTGCAATGTGGCCCATTCAAAGTGCGGCATCCCCGCAAAATAGAGTTTGATGATAATATGACTTTGATCTTTTTCGACCAAGCCTTGGATGCCTGACATTTCTAAATTGTTTCTTAGGGCTGTTTCTGAAATAGAAGTTAAGACCGATCCTAAAAAAGTAATGGCAAAGTTTTTAGGAACTTTCAAATGATAGCGCTCTGTCGGAGGACTCCACGAAACGCCCCCAACCAGTTTGGTTAAATGATGGGATAGACTTTCACCAGCCACTAAAATATCAGCAACCTCGCAAGACAAAGCGCCCGATTTTAAACTAAGAGCTCCTTCAAGGCCGTACATGACCTGGACCTTTGCAAACAAGTTAATTTAACGACGTCACTGATGCCGCAGTCTCAGATTGAGCTGACCTTTAGGCTAAGGCCAATTGCCGAACGCCTGAATCGATGTGACAATAAGGTTAGAACTTTTAGAGGAGATCTCATGAAATATATTCTCATTTTGATAATGCTCATTCCGCAGTTGACTTGGGCTGCAGGTCGGACCCGATCTAGAAAATCGACGAGCAGTTTTTCAGGATCCTCTTTTGGCGGCGACAGTCTTTTCAGAATTCAAGGCAGTTACGGAGTTGCGATCGTAGATCCCGTCGATCTTGCCAATTACCGGAAACAGTTTCTTTGGAATAACACGACAGCGGCAGACGGAATTTTGGATCGATTGCCTCAAACTGATTTTGGCATCGGCGTTCGCATTGGCCCCGGCCATCTGATGGTTCATTATTTTACGGCTCGGCAGGATCTTAAAAATACAGATATTGGAGCGACGGGTGTTTCTGTCAAAGACAGCTTCAATTATGCCGCGACCTATTTATTTTATGATGTGCCTTTTGTTTTTGGAGATTTTCTTTTAACAACGGGACTTGGCATCGGCAAAGCCAACAAATTTGAATATCACGAAACATTGACGGGCGGAAATGCGGAAGACATCACTTGGTCTGATGCTCCGATGGGTTATCGAGCGCGGGCTTCTTTAGGTTATCTTTACTCGAACACTTTCGGTATTTTCTTAGAACTTGGTTACGAAATGATGAAAAGCACTTTGACCGCGACCAGTGATTACCAATCGACCATCAACGGTGTGCCCATTCGCAGTGGCCAAAAATTGATCGGCAGAAGTGGTGCGGTGGAGGCCGATCTTTCAGGGGCTCGTTTGGCGGCCGGGCTGATGTTGATGTTTTAACCGCAAAGGTCAAATTGATGCACGAATTCAATAAGATTTCCTATGATAAAAAAGATCTTTTTTATAAAGAACTTTGCGGCGAGCTGACCGGCCTTTATGAAAAATATTGGCTGACCAATTTAGCCAATGCGGCGGCCGCCTTGAATGTACATATGCCAAAGATCAATTGGGTGGGATTTTATCTTTGGCAAGACGGGGAGCTTCGTTTGGGGCCCTTTCAGGGACTTCCGGCCTGCCTTAGGATTCCATTAGGTCGCGGCGTGTGCGGAATCGCCGCGCAAAATCGCCAGACGTTGCTGGTTGATGATGTGGATCAGTTTCCCGGACATATTGCTTGTGATTCCCGGTCAAAATCTGAAATTGTCATTCCTTTAGTTTTTCAAAATCGTTTACTGGGGGTCTTAGACGTTGATTCCCCTGAAGTTCAACGTTTTGATTTAACAGATGCACAGGGTCTTGAAAAGCTCGTGCAAGAACTACTTCAATTGACGACTTGGCCTGCTTCCTTCTAAAAAGGAAGTCGGTTCCCTATGAAAAATCGAATTGTTCGACCCACCAATCAGTTTACAGGTACACCCCTTGTTCCAGGGGACAAATCAATATCCCATCGCGCTTTAATCATCGGGGCTTTATCAGAGGGCCGTACTTTGATAAAAGGCTTGCTTGATAGCGCCGATGTTCAAGCGACCGCTGAATGCCTTCAGATGATGGGCCTTCAGATCAGTCAAAAAAATAATATCACCGAGGTCATAGGCCGGGGTCTGTTTGGCTTCAGATCTCCTCGGCAAACTTTAAATTGTGGGAATTCTGGAACGACATTGCGGCTATTGATGGGGCTTCTAGCAGGGCAAAAAAATTTTTCAAGCGAACTGACTGGCGATAAATCCTTAATTCGTCGTCCCATGAAAAGAGTTGCCGATCCTTTACGTTTAATGGGTGCGGATCTGATTTTGACAGAGGAAAACTTTGCGCCTTTAAAAATTCACGGTGCAGCCTTGCACGGCATCGATTATGAATTAAAAATTGCCAGTGCCCAAATTAAAACGGCCTTGATTTTAGCCGCTTTAACAAGCGAAGGTAAAACGCGCATCACCGGCCAGATTCATAGTCGTGATCACACCGAACGAATGCTCAAATCTTTAGGTGTAGAAATAAAAACAACGGCCACGCAAATTGAAATCGCCGGGGGACAAAAAATTGAACCATCGACAATTCTTGTTCCTGGCGATCCCTCCACTGCGGCCTTTTGGTTAGCCGGTGCTTGCCTTATTCCTGGTGCAGAAGTTGAAATGCAGCGCATTTCATTAAATCCTTCGCGCTTAGGTTTTGTCCGTGTGCTTCAAAAAATGGGCGCCCCCATTGAAATGGAAATGACCCATGAAAATGCAGAACCGGTGGGTCGACTCAGATTGCGCCATCGTGACATCAGTGGGTTTTTAAAAGCAGTCCGGATCGAAGCCACCGAGATTCCATCGCTGATTGATGAGTTGCCCTTATTGGCTGTCCTAGCGACGCAAGCAGAAGGGCTGACGGAAGTTTTTGGCGCCCACGAGTTACGAGTCAAAGAAACCGACCGTATTGAAGCGATAGCGAATAATTTGCGTTCAATGGGTGGAAATATTGAAACGCGCCCGGATGGTTTTTCTATTCAAGGGCCCCAAAAACTTCAAGGTGCGGCATTGCAAAGCTTTGATGATCATCGAATTGCGATGGCCTTCAGCATTGCCGCATTGATAGCTGATGGTGAAAGTCTTATTGAAAATGCCGACTGTGTTGGGGTTTCATATCCAGAATTTTTTAATATTTTACAGTTAATGACTTCGTGATCGGGGAATTTTATGGCAGGCAATAGTTTTGGCAGCATTTTTAGAGTCACAACATTTGGTGAATCCCACGGACCTATGATGGGCGCTGTGATCGATGGCTGCCCTGCGGGGTTATTTGTCGATCTAGAATTTATTCAGCAACAATTAGACAAAAGAAAACCGGGGCAAAGTTTATTAACGACGCAGCGGAAAGAGAGTGATTGTCCTGAGATTATTTCCGGCGTGTTTGAAGGAAAGACAACAGGAGCCCCTTTGGCTGCTCTTTTCCGAAACGAAGATCAGCGGTCGCAAGATTACAATGCGCTTGTTGCCAAGTACCGTCCCTCTCATAGCGATTTCAGTTATGATGCAAAGTACGGAAGCCGGGATCATCGCGGCGGCGGAAGGTCCAGCGCCCGCGAAACGGTGGCCAGGGTCTTTGCGGGAGCTATCGCGCAAATGTTGTTGAAAAATGTCGGAATCATGGTGCAAGGCTATGTTTCACAAGTTGGAAATATTAAATTGCAAAAATCTTGGACCGATCTGAATTTGCAAATGACCTGGCAGAATTCCGTGCATTGTCCCGACCCAGAAACGGCGGCGGCGATGCAAGTTTTAATTGAAAAAGTCCGTGAAGAAGGCGACACCCTTGGCGGGGTTGTGACAGCCGTCATTCAAGGTTGTCCAGCGGGATTGGGCGAGCCTGTTTTTGATCGTCTGCATGCCGATCTTGGTAAAGCCATGCTCAGCATTAACGCCGTCAAAGGTTTTGAATACGGTTCAGGATTTTCAGGGGCCAGCATGAAAGGGTCAGAGCACAATGATCCTTTTATAAAATCAATGGACCAAATTCAAACTTCAAAAAATGATTCTGGTGGAATCCAGGGCGGTATCAGCAACGGAATGCCGATTTATTTTAATGTCGCCTTTAAGCCTGTGGCGACATTAATGAAAAAACAAATGACGGTCACTCAGCAGGGCGAAACGACTGAAATTGAAGGCAAAGGCCGTCATGATCCCTGTGTCCTTCCCCGTGCGGTGGCTATCGTTGAAGCCATGGCCGCAATCACAATCGCCGATCACTGGCTGCGAAATCGAACGGCTCGCATTTAGGTTTTTTGCATTCCGTATTTTTAAAAAGGGACAATTTTACACTTTGGGGCTTTTTGTTGGCGCGATTTAACGGCTCCGTTGAATTCGCCGGGTTGTAGCTGTGGCATCACCTTTGCGTCCTAACACCTATTAATGTCTTTATCTGACCTCAAAAAAGGAGAAATTGTATGGGTATCATTGCAACACTTGTGATTGGTTTGATCGTCGGTTTAATTGCACGATTTTTAATGCCGGGACGTGATCCCATGGGCTTTGTGTTGACGGCCGTTCTTGGAATTGTCGGCGCTTGGTTAGGCTCTTGGCTAGGTCAAGCGATGGGACTTTACGGACAAGGCGAGCCCGCCGGCTTCGTCATGGCGGTCATCGGAGCAATGATTGTCCTTTTTATTTACCACCTTGCTTCGCCAGGTCTTCGAAAAGTATAAATTCTGTCCTTCAAAAAAATTTCCAGCTTGGCGCCGAGCTGGAAAAAATCTAAGCTTTAAAAATGAAAAGACCACAGGCCCTGGCGTTTTTTTTTGGTGGGGTTTTGCCCCTGGTGGCATTTGCTGTCATCGAAGATCAGTACGGAACCCTGGCTGGAATTATCGCTGGTATGGTGTTTGGTTTAGGCGAAGTTCTTTATGAATACGTCACGCAAAAAAAAATTTCGACCATCACCTGGGTCAGTAATTTAATGATCTTGATTCTAGGAGGTCTTTCACTGGTTTCGTCAGACGGAATTTGGTTTAAACTTCAGCCGGCTTTGTTTGAAGGTTTTTTTGTTTTATTTCTTTGGGGTTCCCTCCTTGCTAAAAAAAATATCTTAGTCTTGATGGCCGAAAAGCAGGGTCAGGTGATGCCCGAATTTCTTCATCCAAAAATGAAAGGTTTTGCCTTTCGGTTGGGCCTGTTTTTTTTAGCGCACACCGTGCTGGCGGTCTGGTCATCTTTTTTCTGGACCACCGCCCATTGGGCCCTGCTCAAGGGAGTTGGTTTACCGACCAGTATGGTGATTTATGTCGTGGCAGAAATGTTGATTATTCGGCGCCGAAGCTAATCGTTTTTACCGGTCTATGCCTAAGACTGGAATTGTTAAAAAAAATTGTTAATCTACAAAGATAAGGTGAAGATGGCCTGTCGTCTTCACATCTATATAGGAGTCCAACATATGAAAACAGAACAAATCGTTATTCGTAAGCCGGCCGATTTTAATTCAGCCAAATTGCAGCCTTTGAATAAAAATAATCCTCAGATCATTTTTGCTTTTGCCGACTGTAATTTTTTTGAAGATCCGGGCTTTGCTAAGAAATTAAAAGCTGAATTTCCAAATGCCAATGTGATTGGTTGTTCCACAGCCGGTGAAATTGTCAATGATGGAATCACATCGGGAAGTTTAGTTTTAACGGCAGCGACCTTTAAAAATCCAAAGATTAAGTTAGCATCAGAAGCCTCAAAAGGCATTGAAGATTCAGAGGCCATGGGTCACCGCTTGGCTACAAGTTTGGCAGCCCCAGATTTGAAGGCAATATTTATTCTTGCACAAGGAACAAATGTTAATGGCAGTGCAATGATTCAAGGAATGCAAAAAAAAGTAGGAAATAAAGTCATTATTACGGGCGGTCTTGCCGGTGATAATGGCCGTTTCACAAAAACGTTCGTGATGCTGAACGAAACGGTCATGACCGAAGGTTGTGCTGCGATTGGTTTTTACGGCGATGCCATTAAAGTTTCATTTGGTTCTGTTGGAGGTTGGCAAGCTTTCGGACCTAGTCGTAAAGTGACTCGCGTTGTGGGAAATATTTTATATGAAATCGACGGCGTTTCAGCTTTGACTGTTTACAAAAATTATTTGGGCGAGTTCGCTAAAGATTTGCCGGGATCAGCCTTGCATTTTCCATTATCAGTTCTTGAGCATGGCGAAGACAAATCAGATCTGATCCGAACAATTTTGGGAATCGACGAAAAAAATGGCAGCCTGATTTTAGCCGGGGACGTTCCGCAAGATGGAAATGTCCGATTGATGCATGCCCAAACGACAGATCTTGTGAAAGGGGCTGGCCAGGCCGCAGACCTAGCAGGAAAGGGAATCCTTTCCCTTGATGCCGCCGACTCGTTAGGAATTCTAGTCAGCTGTGTCGGACGTAAACTTGTTGTCGGCGAAGAAGATATTGAAGAAGAAGTCGAAACAGTCAGAGCGTCTTTAAAAGGGGCCCCGGTGACTGGATTTTATTCTAATGGTGAAATCTGCCCGTCAGCAGGGGTTATCACGGATTGTCGACTTCATAACCAGACGATGACAATCACAGTTTTCAGGGATTAGATGTCCGTTTCAAAAAAACTGCAGCGCCAATTTAAAAAATCTTTTGGCAACGCAGACTTTGACCAAGAGCTTTTGGAAGCGATCACACATTTGCGATCGCTTCCAACGTTAACGCCCGATCAAGAAAAAATGGTACAATTTATCGAAGGCTTTCAAGTTTTCACTGAAACAGTTCAAGCGGCCTATGATCAAGCGGATAAAATGCTGGCAATGGCCAACCGCAGTCTCTCCATTTCATCCGATGAGCTAAATAACACCAACGGCAAACTTAAAGATTTAAATCGAACCGTTCAAACAATGTTAAATAATCTAGGGGAAGGTATCAAAGCCGCCCGTGAGATTCAACAGTCTCTGATGCCTCCGCTGCATCAAGAGTTTGAAAATATTTTAATCGATGTCTTTTATCACCCCTCGGAAGATCTTTCCGGAGATTTCTTTGATGTCTACAGGCAAGGTCAATGGGTTTACTTTTACCTTGCGGACGTCACCAGTCATGGAACGGCTTCGGCGCAAGTGACCTATTTAATTAAGGGTATTTTTCAAGAGATCATGTCCAGCAGCCCAGTTCCTTTGGCCTTAGATTTTTTGATCAAAGATTTTTGTCGGCGATTTGTCGATTATAAATTAACTTACGCCGTTGGCTTGCAAACTTATCGACTTGATTTGAACTCAAAGATATTAGAAGTTTGCGCAAGTAATGCTCCGGCACCTATTTTAATTCGAGCCGGCGCCAGCCAACCCATTTCAATCACCCCGGGCCCTTTAATTTTTGCAGAATCCTTTAATTTGGATTATGTATTTACGATCCAATCAGTACAGCTTCAACCAGAAGATTCAATTTATTGCTTCACTGACGGAGCCTTTGAATTAAATAACACTGGCCAGGTCGATGATTTTAACGAAAGAAAATTTGCAAAACTTTTAACCCAAGCGCCACATCACGGTTGGGAACAGAGCCTCTTGAAAGGCTTGCAAGCGGCCGCTGGCAAAAGCCACTTTGATGACGATATCACAATCTTAAGGCTGCATCTGAAGTAAGACTTCGTTAAAATATTCGGACTTCATTGCAAGCCTTTGAATATAAGGTTTAACGTCTTCTTGCTGAGGTTTCGGAAACCGATGAAGTTTTTGAATATGTTCGCGCGGGACATAACGAAAAGTAAAATTTAATCTCCGAGTTTCAAACTCAGGTGTATTTAAATCAAAAATCTCTGTGCGTTTGCGATCGACTCGTTGAACGCGGTGAAAAAGTTGTTTTTTAAATTTATCCCCACCAAATATTTGCAATGAAGAGTCGTCCAACCATTGTTGAAGAATAACTTGGCTTTGGGCCCCGCGATGGCCACTGCGCACAAATTGAAAAAGAGCGCGGTCGCCGAATGACACAGAAGCGACGGGGCCTGGTTCAAAATCCTTATGCTCACCCACGCGGGCGACATCTTCACGCTTTCCATTTTCATCAATGTGCGAGCCATAATAATTAATAAGACAAGTGTTTAGTTCCCAATTCCGAGGAACATCTCGTGGATCAAAATGATGGCGAACAAAATTTTCAATCTCGTGAACCATCTGTTGAATTTCATCAGGAAAAGGTTCCGCTTCAATACAACGAAACTCGATCCCCTTCGGTGGATGATAATAATTTAAACATGCAAATTGCCAATTTCCCATCCAGTAGACAGGCCGCAAAAGCCGGCGCTGAGTTTGACCCGGAGGAGGCGGGTTATTATTTGAAAAGCGCTCTTCCCAAATGGGGTAAACGGCCTTTAATTCACTTAATATCCTTTGCTTACGAAGGGCTGAAACAAACTGAGCTTGGTAATGAAGATTTATGGCCTTTTGGGATAGGGTCATGCGCTTGGATGTACTGACTTTTAGTAACTTCTGTCAAATGGTTCTGGGCTTTCAGAGGGACTTTTAGGTTGACCCATAAAATTGCGCGTAAAAGCGAAGAATATCATGGATAATAAGGAATGCGCTTTGTAAAGGTTTCGTTTTTGACACTTGTTTTCGTACTGTTCTTTAACGGGCCTGCTAGAAGTGCTACGCAGGCCTGCACCGAAATAAAACAACTGAATCAACTGACAGATACCGAAAAAGAAAACTTTCCTCCGTCTTTTCTAAAGTTACCGCTTTTTTTAACAATTAATGTTCACTTTGGATACGGCGCAGCCATTCAAGTTTTGAAAGTTACAAATGTCACAACCGGGGAAGAGCAATTAAAGGCCATTTCAAACGTTAAAGCTCCTAGTTTAGATTATCAAACAGATTGCTATATTAAAAAAATTTGTAAGATCGGACAAAAATTTGAGTTGGTTTTAGAAAATGGTCGGCATATTAAGACCGAAGAAACTGAAGGTCAGATTAGCGTAGAAGGCCATAAGTTTAAAAAAGGCAGTGCTGACGATTTTATTAAAGTCTCAAACGCCATTGATGAAAAAAGAGGATCAAAAACAAAGACGATTGAAACTCCGACAGGTCCATCTGCACTGGGAGTGAAATAATGAAAAGTAAGACGGCGCTCATTTTTGTGATTTTTTTGATGGGTGGGATTGCTTTTGCGGATCAAGCACCGATGGCAAGCCAAGAAGAAATTCAGTATACCAGTCGCGAAGAAAATAAATTTTTAGCTTTTGATAAAGTCGATGAATTTATCGGCATTATTGGACGTTTGCAGACTTCGAACAGTCCTACGAAACAAATCGACTTGTATCAATTTAAAAATATGACGGCGCTAAAAAGCGACAG
Organism: Pseudobdellovibrionaceae bacterium; assembly: GCA_043779185.1. Classification (GTDB taxonomy): domain Bacteria; phylum Bdellovibrionota; class Bdellovibrionia; order Bdellovibrionales; family Bdellovibrionaceae; genus JAYWDA01. The sequence goes on along the minus strand of JAYWEQ010000089.1, from coordinate 4,413 downwards.
CTCGCTGTGCTCAAAAGTGGCCCGTCGGATTTTTGGACCTGAGAATGAAATCACGTTAAAAAAATCGAGCTCGGAAATCATTTTATCGGCTTCTGCCGGTCATTTTTGCAGCCTTGTCATGATAGATCCTGACCCACAAGCTCGTCTGAAAGAGCGCCATCTTTTCGTAAAAGTTCTGCATGCTAAAGTCTTTGGTTTTGTTTTCCGCTTTGCAAAAGCACCGACGCCCAGTGAAATTAAGGACGCGCAAAATTTCATCGAGGGTCTTCGTTAAGAAAAAAGCCCGATCAATCAGGGCTTTCCATAATCAATTGGCAGAAACTGCAAGCGATCCCAAGGAACTCCGTTAAGAATATTATAATTTGGAGTTCCACTGAAAAGAGCCGGATATGGGTCGGGTTTTCCCAAGGCTGTGAGCACCCGCCGTATCCCAAACAACAAAGCCATACTTTTGACCTGCCTTAGTGATGATTTTAGCTATTGGATGAATTTGCAATGAATCGATATTTAAATTCGGATCTAAGCGAAATCTCAGCCCTTCAGGAGTGATGCCTCGCCCGTTTCCATCCGACCGATGAGCAGAGGCTAGTGCATTGGCCTCCACATAAAAGACGGGGCTAGAAAATGAGTTCGTATTGATCGCCACAGTATTAAAGTAGGTATTTCTTTGAGTGATAAAATCTTGCACCATAGCTGCTGAATTTGAATGAGTGGGGGCATCGACAGGAATCGGAGTGTACCAAAAACTTGTTGGAGCGAAGATGCTGTCTGTGATCAGTTTACCTAGATCAACCGGTGGAACGGGGACCCCATTGCTCCGCAGGAGAGAAGAGGATAAAGGTAGCCCAGCTTTTAAATAAAAACCTAAAGTCTTAGGATCTTCACCTTAAAATTCTTAATATGAGACAAAAAAAGAAAGAGGCAGATATTTTGTAAGACTTAAAGACAGTAATTAAAGGTTATTTCAATTTTAACATCGGGATGAAGACTGCGATGAACAGGGCAGCTGATGGCAATATGTTCAAATTTATGCCGATGGGCCACATTTAAATCTTTGGGTAATTTTAATTCCAAGATAAAGCGACCAATTTTTCGAACCGGCATTGTGATCATTTCTTTTAAAACTTTGGCTTCACTGCCGCTCAATACAATTCCTTCTCGCTCGGCAGAAATAGCAATGGTGGTTAAGATGCAAGAAGCAAGGGCCGCGCCCACAAGGTCCGTGGGCGAAAAAGCTTCACCGCGACCCATATTATCTTTTGGCGCGTCCGTCTGTATTCTATTTTTCGAAGGACCATGTTCCAAATCACAATGAAGTCCGCCGCTATAAATCACTTTCATTTCAACCATAAGACCTACTTCTTTTTAAAATCTTTTAGCAAATCACCCAACGTGCCAAACTTTGATTCGCTGGAATGAGATTTCCACGATTCATCGTGCAATTCTCCGGGTAGACCTAAAGAAATTTTTCTCTCATCGGCCCGTAGTTCATCAATTTGCACAGATATCTTGTCGCCCTTTTTCTTATTTTCATATTGCGCGACTTCGATGGAATCACGCCATTTTGATTTCGGTAAAAGTCCTGTCACGCCAGGCGCAAGGTTGACAAATAAACCGTAAACTTCTTTTTTCTCAACAACACCTTCAAAAACTTTTCCCAGTGGATAATTTTGTAAAACGCTCAGCCAAGGGTCGCTTTCTCCGCCGCCTTGTTTCAGCGAAAAAGACATTCTTAAGCGACCGTCCAGCTCTTCAATTTTTAAAAGTTTTACGCTGACTTTCATGCCGGTATGAACCGAGTCCTCTGTTTTAATTCCGCGGGACCAAGAGAGCTCGGACACGGGAATTAAGCCTTCAAGCTCATTTTCTAATTTGACGAAAGCGCCAAATTTTTCCATGCGAGTGACGGTTCCTTCGAACAGATCTCCCACCCGAGCTTTTTCAAGCATCTGACCTTCGATTTCTGCCATTCCTTGTTCCAGAAGTCGCCTTCTTGAGACAACAATATTTCGCCCGTTATTTTCGTAGGCTGTAATAATAAATTCTAGTTTGCGACCGACATAAGCAGCCGGTTCGGTGGGGGAGCGAAGTTCAATTTGGCTTAAAGGGCAAAAAGCTTTCTCAACACCGATGCCAATTCGGAAGCCGCCTTTAACAAGCTCTAGAACTTTTCCCTCAACAGGAATCTCCATATCAAAAGCATCTTCTAAATTTTCAACATCTTGCGCTCCAGATTTAGCTAATTTATAGCGCAGCAAAACTTCGCCCTCGCGAACTTTCAAGACAACAACTTCAAGTGGGTCTCCGACTTTAAATTTAGGAATTTTATTTTCATCCCAAATTTCGCGAATCGGTAGGTGACCATCGACCGCAGAGCCCATCGACACATAAACAAATTCTTTATTGATGGTCAGGATTTCACCTTTAAAAGAGTCCCCCTGTTTTAGTTTTGTACCGCGCTGGCTTTGTTCAAATAAAGAGCCAAAGTCATTTTCTGGGGTGCTGACTTCATCGCCAAATAAATCTTTTTTTGCCATTTAAAAAATCCTCTAAGAAGGTTGTGGACCAAATATTATGACATTTGAGCTCAAGGGGTCAAAATCTAATATTGAGACATTTTCTTTAGAGCCTAGGCGTCTTAGCCCCAAAACCTCAAGTTTTACGTTGAATAGCCGATCAATTAGACACTATGAAATACCTACTTCTTGCCATTTCATTAGCTTTTTTGTCTGGCTGTAATATCACAGCGGCCATCGATGAAATCAATCCATCCTCTTTGGTCTCCAAGATCACTTCAGAAAAATTAACAGGCTCTGAATTCAATTCAGGAGCCCGCAGTAACTTGGTGACAGGCAGTGCCTACAAGGTGAACTACTCCTTGGGAACAATGGGTCAGCAACTGAAGACCACAACGGCCGGCGGCTACCAAGTCTATATGACGGTCCAAGGAAAAGTTCTTTCCGAAGGACCTTGATCCTGTTCTGCGTAACCAATTTATGTCCAATCCCGTTAATACAATGCTAACTCCCGTGCGGCTAATAAATTATGCGTGCGACAAAGCAAACGTAAGTTTTCAAGCAAGCTCGACCCTCCCCAAGCCACAGGTGTCACGTGATCAATCTGAACTTGAAACTGAGATCTGCATCTGCTTCCATCAGGGCTTTGATATTGGCAGCAACCTTGCGCTTCGGCGTAGGGATGTCTTCTGCGCTTTTGGATTTTCAAACTCCGCAGCGGAGCCCGATGGCGGTTTTTTTGATAATCCAAAACAGACTTCACTTTTAACAGGTTTCCCCATTTTTGATTTATTTAACTTTGAAGCAAGTGCCGTAATAACTTCTGCCCACGATCCGTTATGAACTACATGCGAAAGAAAACTTTTAGCTTGTTTAAGTTCTTCAAATTGCTCTTTAGTAAAAGTGATCTCTAGTCGAACTGATTCATCTTTTTGCGGTCTGACAATATCTTGGATTTTAATAGGCATATCAAATTCTTGAGCAAGAATTTGTCGGGTCTCAAAGCCATTGCAAGTTTCAAGCTTTTCTAGGATTTCTTGAGTTTTTGTAGCTGAAGTAACCTCGCCTTTCTTAACAGCTGATTCCAAACATTTTTGTAATAAGCAAGCTTGCGATAAATTAAGTGCCCCTGATTTAAGTCTTTCTGCAATTTCAGGCACTGAACTTAAAAGCTTAGCGGCATCAATTCTTCGAATAGCAGAAGCTTCTGAATAGCCATATTTTTTAATCATCATGGTCTACATACTATCAAAGCCAAGCTCGGCATAAAGCTTACGACTCATAATTTCTAGAATGTGGGATAACACTAGGTGCATAATCTTACGTTCAGTCTGAACAAGATTTTCGGTTCTGAAGAGAAGATCATCGTTAGAAATATATTTCAGATTACGGGTATCATCTTGGGATAGAACTGGATTTGAATTCAGATTCTTTTTCTCAAAACTTAAATTCTCTGCAGCAAAAGTTAATTCCATCAGGTCTCCTTTTAAAAAACTGAAAAGGACCATATCATGGAATTTTTAAATGCAATTTTAGGTTTTCTTGGACTCAATTTGCTTTCATAGATGTTTGGAATTTGCCACTTATGAGGCTCATGATTGGCTTGCCTCAAGATTATTTTTTACGAATGTCGCCGGGATCGAAAAGTTTATTATCTCTGAATATAATTTGATTGTGCAACTCGAAAATCGCCTGCAAGAAGTATTTTAAAAAACATTAAAAATAAATAAAATAACGCAAGGAATAACCGCAAGGGAGCCTCTACGAATAAGGTCAAAATAAGAGCCTCATTAGCCCGATTTCGAAAAGCATAAAGTTGACTCATAAAAATGCCAGAAATTTCCTAGGCTTGTTTGTTATCGTTTCGTTTGATAAATATTTAGCAATGTCTTGGGAA
>JAYWEQ010000088.1:0-34575 GCA_043779185.1 Pseudobdellovibrionaceae bacterium | reverse complement strand
GGTGAATAAGTCATTTGCTGGCCAAGTCGGTCCCGAAGCATGGTTTGTTCGAGCCCTCGGACAGTTAAAAGTTTGTGATTTTGGAGCCTCCTTAGAAACTTTAAAAAGCTTTACCACCGAATTTAAAGAACGGGCGATCGGCCTTGAGAAAATTTCTAAACACAGTGACATTCCAGAAGTAGCCCAGGCCCTTTTGAAGATGACAAACGGTGGTTTAAACTTAGCAGAGATGGCGCAAATATCTAAATCATTGCCTCGGGCGATGGTTCGCGATGAACGCCTTCGCCAGATGATCAAAGCCCATTCAATTTTAACAGAAGAATCAAAATCAGCGGCGCAAGCCTCAGCCACTTCGAATGTGTCTGGACTGCAGGGTGAATTTGAAGCCATTAAAAATAATGCTGATCAAAGGGCCGCACGGATGAAAGCCCAAGCCATTAATCGCCTGCAGATGCTGGCCGCCCAAGATCTGAAAGAAACAAAAACGATTTTAAATAAACTTCATATTGTTGAAGCCGAAGTGATTCAGCGGGTTGAATCGACAACAAAATTATCCCAAGCTGCCGCTAACGAAATCAGAACTGGAAAAACGGGCAGCCAGTCAGAGGATGTTTTAAAATTTCCATCAGGCACGGAAGTCTGGATGGATGAACTAACAAACTATAAAGTCGATATCAAGAAGGGCTGCCAAGCTCGGAGGACACAATGAGAAATTTATTGATTGTTTCATTGGCGGTAATCAGTCTTTTTTCCTGTACAAACCCAAGTTCAGTGTTGGGTTTGCCAGCCGTCACGACGGGTGAAAAAATATCTGACAATGGTGTTGAGGTCTTTGACCCCAGCGTTGATATTTTATTTGTGATTGATGATTCTGGTTCGATGGATCGTCATCAACAGAACTTGGCTATAAATATCAACCGCTTTATACAAAATTTTGTTAAAAAAAGTGGGCTTGATTTTCATATCGGTGTTGTGACGACAGATATGGGTGATACTGGATGGGGTGGCGGCGGGAGCAACGGGCCCTGTTGCGGAGTTTTAACAGGACATCCTCACTACGTTGATCGATCGACTCCTAATTTTGCGGCCGCATTGTCTCAAAATATGATTGTTGGGACATCTGGGTCTTCTCAGGAAGAGTCGTTTGCGCCAGTCATCGCGGCATTAACCGATCCGAATCTTTCCGTCGGAAATATTGGTTTTTATCGTCGTAATGCGCATCTAGCCGTTATTATTGTCACTGATGCGGAAGATCAAAGTAATGAAAGCGTCGATGGCTTTTATAATTTCTTGATGGCTTTAAAGGGAGATGCTGCCAAGGTCAGTGTTTACGGCGCAATTGTTCCAACGACAGACAACTCCTGTCCACGAGATGAACCAGGGGTTTATCCAACAAGAATAGAAAAGCTGCTGGGAAAAGTGTCAAATGCTGGAAATAATATAATGAATTTATGCTCACCAGACTTTGGCGATCGACTGGCTTCGTTGGGAGATGATCTCTTAAGACGAGTCGGTTCTTTGATTTATTTAAATCGCAGGCCTGTTTCTGGCACGATTCGAGTGACCTTTGGTTCACAAAATATTCCAGCTGATCCGTTGGTGGGTTTTCGTTATGATTCATTTCGCAATGCAATTATTTTAGGCGAAAAAATTGTTTGGTCGAATCAGCCAGCTGGAACAAAAGTGCAAGTTTCTTATGAAGCAGCTGCTGAATAAAAATTCATCATCCAAATCCTAACACAAGCCTAACAATATATTTTCTTGCTTGAATAAATCCTTTGCGGCCTAATGGGCGCAAGGAGATTTTTTATGAATTATATTCGTACGTTGTTAATCGTTAGTTGTTGGTCTTTGTCCGTGTCTGCAGCCGATGGGTCTTGGACCGATCGATGGAATTTAAAAGGCGATTTTCGATTCCGTAATGAACAAATTAAAGACGGAGCTAATACCGCTGGAACAGTGACGACGGAGACAGAAGACAATCGTCACCGCATTCGTGCTCGCTTATCACTCATTGGAAAAGTGAATGACAGCGTTGAAACAACAATCAGATTAGCGACTGGTTCAACAAACATCATTGATAGCACAACAACCAATCAGACGATGACAAACTACAATTCAAAAAAATCGATTAATTTAGATATGGCTTATGCCAACTGGCAGGCTCGCGAAAATGGTCAAGTTTGGATAGGAAAAACTCCAATTCCATATTTTATGCCAGGAACTTCTGATTTATTTATCGATACTGATATCACACCTGAAGGAATCTTTTATAAAGATCTCTGCAAATGTGAAAACTTTGGCGCATTTTGGAACTTCGGTTATTCAATGCTGAATGCAAGACATGATTCAACCACTCCTGTGAATCAAACGGACGTGATGATGGTCGGCGCTGAAGTGGGTGTGAATTTGAATTTAGGGGATGCTAAAGTCACTCTTGGAGCAGGCTCTTTAAATTTTCCTAACATTAAAGATACCCCAACAACAATCGCGAGCGCGGGCCCTGCCTTTACTAAAGGTAACTCCACGACGGCGGGAAACTACACTTACGAGTACCGAATCACTCGTGGGTTTCTGGAAGCCGGCATGCCGCTATTTGGAACACCTGTCAGTTTATTTTTGGATTACGGGAAAAACAGTGACCCCTCTGACGACAACATCGCTCAGCTGTATGGAATCAAAATCGGTCAGCTGAAAGACAAGGGCGATTTGATGTTCTCTGTCGATTACCGAGATATTAAAAAAGATTCGACAGTTGGAATCTTGGCAGAATCTGATGGCGCTGGCGGCGGGACTGATGTGAAGAGCACTCGTTACCAGCTTCAGTATCAATTGGATAAAGGTGTTACTGTTGCTGCCAGTTACTACGACGGAAAACGAAATGTTTCGACTTTAGATATTCCTTACAAGCGCGCGATGCTTGATTTTGGTTTTGGATTCTAAGGTTACGATATTAATCCGCTGGATTAAATTAAGGAAGTGGGGTCGGTTGACGGGGAAAAGCCTGTCTGCGGTTAAAGCAGAACTCTTTTTCATACTGACGACTGACTCCATGAACCACACCCATGCCGTTGATCAACGACATCTTTCGAAGCCGCACATCATTCTGATATTTGGGTTTCACCCAACGTAATCTTAAGTCGACAATTTTTTGCAGTCTTTTTTCTGCCGAAGCATTCGGATTGTGAAGGACAAAGGTTCTGTAGTCCGCTTCATCTTCAGGTTTTAAATTTCCATTTTGAACAACAATATCAAACATCAGTAAATAGGTTCGCAGTTCATAGACCGCCATCATTCGATGAAGCCTGAGGGCTCGCATGTGTAAATCCCAAGCGGCATCAATTTGCAAGGAGACATATTCTGAAGAGCCCGCTAAGTTCACCAGCTCTTGTTTCCAAATTGGATTAAACTGTCCCGGCGAATCGTAAATCGTTTTTCGGGCCCAGTCGACACTGCTAAAGGCGACCACATCAACGGCGGCAGAAAGGTCGCTGCCGATATCCAACGGTGACACGCTTTCAGACAAAGATTGCGCTCCGTTAGAATTTTCCCACTCAGACAGCATTTTTAGTAATGATTGAAAATGATCGGGTTGAAACAGTTGTTCTAATTTGGGGCGATGTTGGTTGCGCATTTTTAAAAGTAAGGGCTGAAGACTTCCGGTGCCTAATGTTTGGTTCATCAATCCCATGCTCAGGCCTTGGCCATCAAAGTCGTTGGTTAAATTGCGCCAACCGTGGGGGCCCTCAAAAGTGCCGGTGATATTAAGGGCTATTTCTAAAGCTTCTTTTTCAAAATCAAACATATTGCTGGGCCAACTAAAACCCATAAAATCCAAATTAGAACAAATGCCTTTTTCAGCATGGTCTGGTCCAGGTATTAGTCCAGACGAATTATCAGTTGAAGCCGGCTTGGAGGAGGAAGGCGCGCTGTTAAACCTAGGAGCGCAGCCCAATATTAAAGAAAAGCTAACGGCTGCGATGATCGGTTGAATGTGTGACGTTTTCAACATATTTCATTTTATCGGTTTCTATAAACCGCCAGCCAGTCCAATTCAAAAATTCCAAGACTTTCAAATATATTTTCTAGACGAAGGGGGAGATGGATTAACCGAAACCCCTTAGGCGACGATCTAAGTGTGAACCCACCAATTGCGATAAAATTATATCGATATATTCGCAAGGCTAACGAGGATCTTCTGAATGTAGTTGCCTAAAATAAGAAGTAAATATGGAGGCCTAAAAAATGAAAGTGAATGAATGGGTCGTCGTCGCCAGTCGGCATCAGATAAAAATTTTTAAACGCTCAGACACTAAAAAGCCCTTGCAGTGGATTTATACCTTAAGGAATCCTGATATCCAGTCAAACAATGAGGTCAGTCCATCCATGGAAAAAGTGATCCAGCGCTGGGCCCGAAAAATATCTGATATTTTAAAATTAGGTTCTGAAAAACACTCTTTTGGTAAGCTGCATATTTTTGCGGAGCCTCACCTATTGGGACATCTTAAAAATCAGATTCCAAAAAGTATGAAGTCCGTTTTGATTGAATGGATCGGCAAAGACCTTGAAAAAGCTACAGCCCAGCAGCTGACAGATCGGGTCCTAGAGCATTAAGGCGCGGGCCGAGCAATTCTGTCTAGGGTCTTTTGTGGACTTATGCTAAGAAGGCGTCTTGCACGGGGGTCCAAGATGAAATCTTTTTTAGTTCTTATTTCAGCATGTCTTCTTCTAACGCCTTCAGTTTGGGCTTACTCCATCGACAAAATGACCTATCAGCCCTCCAGCCAAACTCTACTGGTCAGCTTATCTTTCGAGGGTGGCCTTAAAAAGCACGACTTCAGTTCCCTTTTTGATCCTTGCGTGAAAGACACAACCCCTTTTCAACAAGCCATTCGCTTGGTGGATACAGGCTGGGATGATACCGGCACAAGCCCTATGACCGCGGTCGTTCCGATTGACTTATCAGCGGCCGATTGTTCCCCCGCAGAAGTGACAGTTTTTATCTCGAAACGGCATGCTACTATTTTTATTGAGTAGTTTTATTTCTTGGCCGTTCGAGCTTGTCGTTTGCTGAATATCTAGGACGAAGGTCTTGCGCCTTCAATGAAAACAAAATTAATCCGATCAATAATGAATGAAACTACTCTATGTTTTGTCGTTATGCTTATTTGTTTTAGCTGCAAGTTTCGGCTTAAAAACAATTGAAAATGGCTTTACAAAAAAAAGAGATGATCCAAGAGTAATAAAAATTTCTGTCATAGATTCTGAAAATGCCGATCTTCTTTTTCGAGAATTTGTACAAAATAAAAATATACCCTTTAGATACCCTCGTGATGGATGTTACGCTCGCGCCACTGCGATGGCACTGATGGCAGAGAAGTCGTCAGTACTTATGGGTAAAATTTATGCTAAAGGCCTTCTCGTGGCTAAGACAAAAATTCCTAAATATCCAATAGCGATTTGGGGATGGCATGTTGCTCCTGTGACCTTTGTTAAAAAAATCGATGGCGTGATTGAACTGATGGTTTTTGATCCTTCATTATTCTCTAAGCCGGTCACCATTGAAGAATGGAAAAATAAAATGAAGGAGGATATTGGAATTAAGGGTGAAAAAGGGCAGGTCGATGAAATCTATTATGGATCTCGATTTCAATACACAGAAAAGTCAGAAGAATATAAGGACAAATGGCTGAAAGCTGATTTAGAAAACATGACAGAAACATTTTCAACCTATTTGCCACTACAAGATTCATCATCATCGTCTGAAAATAAAAATATTCAAGATCCGGTAAGTCGGCAGGAAGGATCAAAATAATGGATAAAGGACTGGTGCTTTTATTAACGGCTGTTTTGGGATATTCAAATCAGGCTTTGGCGACAAAATTTAAAGGGGCTACGACCCATCAAGCTACAAAAGCAATAATTTTAACCGAATCTGTTGATCGATTTATAGAAACTGAAAAAGAATTTTTAATTCTTCTAAGTCGGCATGCTGCTTTTTACCATTTTCCTAAAACAGCAGAATCGACAACGGAAGTCCGATTATATTTAAAGAAATTGATAAAAAGTAAAAAAACAATCGTGTTTGAAATAGACCCCGTATCGACCGAAATTAGATTTATCAAAGATAATTAGAATTTTTTAAGATTTTTCGAAGCGCTTCTTCGTCTTGTTCTTCCACACTGCGAGCCTGACCTTGGCGATGTAAGAGGGCCCTTTGGCCATGATCATTTAAAAAAGAATCTTGCACCTGGCCGAGCGCCCTTTGCAAATTACCAGTGGCTTCGGGGGCAGGATGTCCTTCCAAACCTTCGATGGCTCGGCCTCTTAAGGATTGTTCAAAGCCTATCATGCGTGGGTCGCCTAAATCAGGCCATTTTGAAATGATAATTTGTTCTAATGGTTGTAAAGCCTGCGGTCCTTTGTTGCGAGCTAATAAATCAACGGCCAATGCACGTAGATCACCATCATTGGACGGACTCTTAACGATTTCGGCCATTGACGCAATTTCTTCGGCGGTTAAATTTTCAGCGATCTTATTTAATCTTTTTTCGCTGACTCTAGGATCTTGATCCATCATTCCTGCACGGTGGGCCTCATGAAGGACCTCGGCCGAAACTGCCAATGTCGGAGGCTTTCGGTAAGCCTCGGCCACTGATTCCTGTTCTTTGGATAAACCTGTGCCTAAATTACTTTTACTAAAGCTGATCGGAGAATGTTTTTGATTCGCAACCTGCTTGGCCGAAGGAAGCTTCGGCCACAGCACAGTCAGTAAACCCACTGACAGAATCGTCAATAAAATAAAAACTATCCTCCGCTGAAACATCAATGCACGACTTCGAAAGCATCATACAAAGGGACAGCGACCATACTCACAAACTTTTGTTTTTGTGAGGGAGCCCATGGCGTCCACTGGTTGCCAGTCATTTCATAAATCTGGCCATCCGCCCTGAGGCTTAAAACTTGCCCATCAACTTTGGCCGCCGCCGTTAAATCTGGGGCCCACTTGAAATTTTTTGCGGCTCCAAAATTATTTTGAGCGGGATCAAACGGATGAATTTCACCTTGATCAGAAACTAAGAAAAAACCCTGTTCGCCATTTTCTAAAGTCGTCACCACTTGGGCCACTTTCATATGGGTATCGACGAAGGGACCCCAAGCGCCTTCAGGAAAAACAAAAAATCCAATTTGGTCTGTCGAAGTGATACCAGCAACAAAACGTTTTGTTCCTAAGTCGAACTCTTCAAATTCTTTGAAATCTTGACCACGACCTAAAAGTTTAAAATAAGAATAGTCGTCTTTAATATCGGGCTGCAAGCCGGTATTGCCATACAATTCAATCGAGTAAGCGTGAGTGCCATCACGGACCGAAGCTCCTGCCGAAGTTCGCTTCAGCTGACCATTTTTTGTTGGAAGCTCACGCTCTTGCCAAACACCATGATCATAAAGCTGAGCTTTTGATTGAGCGTCAACCGCCAGCAAACCTTCACGCTTTTTTAAAATCGGAGAATTGAAAACAAAATTAGCCCGTGCCACAGCCATCAAACGAGCCATACTTTTATAAACGGGATGAAAGTTTGTGCCTTGCGTGGAGACGCGAGCATAATATTCCATTTCAATCGCGTGTGATCCGGCTTGCTGATAATTTTCATCACATCCTGCGACGCTGCTGTCTTGGTAAGAACCTTGCGTGCAGGGATAATGACGGTACCCTGCTGTGTGCCGGGCTTCATGAACAACTGTGCCGACGCGGCCCAAAGTTGAAAGCTGTGCCCAACCATCTTGCATCGTGAAATTTCCCCAGCTGTTGTAAGCTGTTGCAAAGGGGACATCGTTGCCGCGGGAAATGCTGCGCGTTTGTTGTTTCATCCAAGAGTAATAGTTATTGGCATCAACAAATCCACGGATCAGGTTGTTGGCGCCAGAAGAAGAAAATTTTCCATCTTCCAAAATTTGCAAATCGTTAAAAAGTTTTTTACTATCAATTTTTGAATCGCATAATTCCAGGCCCCCGAAAGAGGCCAAGTCGACATTAAAGTCGCTGGCATATTTCTGAGCTTTCGCCTGGTTGATACAAGAAAAATCACCGTCTTTAAAAGGCATATCGGTTGCAAAAGCCGAACTTGAAACAAGTAAAACCATGGTCGTCCATTGACTTAAATTCATTGATCCCCCTCAGGAAACGACCTTAGCGTAAGGTCGCAATGAAAATAGGCTATTGAATTAAATTTTAGGTGTCACTAGCAAACAGAAGAGCTCAATCGGAAGGCGATTTTGACTTATTCCTGAAATAAATTTTTTTAAATTTGGAGGTGGGTGAGGGCTTCGCACCCCCGTAACAGCTTTTGCAGAGCCGTGCCTAACTCCTCGGCCAACCCACCATATATAAGAGGTGCCAAAATAAGCGGGGGGGTGAGTTTAAGTCAACAGCTCTCTAGATAAGGTCCACTTTGGAACCGCTTTGCATTTCAAAACTGTGAGTTAGAATCCCCGTGATGAAATTTTTTTTGATGCCTTTAAATCAGGATTAACTGTGCGCCTGCGTTAAGAAATCTTACATTTGTTTGGCGTTGATTGTAATCGATCTAATAACTCCAGCTTATACTAGGGCTCCTTTTGGAGCTAATTTACAGCTGAGATAATTTTGTCAAATTTTGCGTTGCGCAAAGGAATTTAAGATTTCTTAGGTCAGAAAATAGTTTGAAACAACGCTTGAAAGTTTTTCCAAGATGAAATGAATTGGTGCCACTGTGGAACTAAGGGAATTGTTCCAAGGATTAATCAGAGGGGGATGAATGAAATTAACTGGGGTGATCGTAGGGATTCTGGCTTTGGCTTTAACAGCGCAAGCCGGTTCAAATAAAGTGATGGTTGTTTTGAAAGCCAACCGTAGTTCGTCAGGACTGACCACCTCAGGTGCTCAAGTTTCTGCGATCTCGGCCTTTGCACAAGGTTTACAAAATAGCCCGATGAGAGTTCAAAGCACATTGAAAGCTTTAAACTCGGTGGTTGTGTTGATCAGTGGTCCTCAGGATCTTGAAACTTTGCGAAGCAACCCACTAGTCGCTTTCGTTGATGAAGAGATCATGTTCCCGGCTCCGAAGCCTATCTATGGAGTTTTTAATTATAATCATAGCACGCAAGCCTCAGTGCAGTCTTTGTCGACCTTTGGTTCGGCGATGTCTTCACCTTGGGGAATCAACGCTGTTCATGCTCCTCAAGCATGGAAGGCTTCTCACAGTGGTCACGGGGCTCGTATCGGAATTCTTGATACAGGTATCGATAAAGATCATCCGGCGTTAGCGGCGAACCTTGAATTGGGTCAAGACTTTGTTCATGACGGAAACACACCTTATGAATTTGCTGACAAAGTCGGCCATGGAACTCACGTTTCAGGGACGATTGCAGGCTTATTAAGTTCATCTGGCTTTTCTGGAGTCGCTCCTGAAGCAAAAATTTTAATGGGCCGAGTTTGCAGCGAAGAAGGTTGCAGCAGCATCGCCATCGCTGAAGGTCTGAACTGGGCCGTCGATCAAAAAGTAGATGCCATTTCAATGTCCCTAGGTGGGGCGATGTCGCCTCCTTCCATCCGAATGGCCATTCAAAAAGCTGAAGACCAAGGAATCGTTGTGGTCGCAGCGGCTGGTAACGATGGGACTCCTCGAGTTGGTTATCCTGCAGCTTTAGACACCGTCATCGCTGTTGGCGCGGTGGATTCAAGCATCACTCGTGCGAAGTTTTCACAGTTTGGTCCAGAATTAGATATTTGTGCGCCAGGTGTTGAAGTGCTTTCAAGCCTGCCTTTGGGAAGTGGTCGCGAAAGCGTCATCACAGCCAGCAAAGATTCTGGTCAAGAAGTGACTTTGCCGAATGCACCTGTCCATGGAGCTGGCGAATTTCTTGGAAAAATCGAAGGTGACTTTGTGGCGACAGGCATCGGTCAGCCAGATGATTTCAAGAATGTTGATGTGAAAGGGAAAGTGGCTTTGATGGGCCGCGGAACGATTGCTTTCACAGATAAAGTCATCAACGCCATGCACGCGGGTGCCATTGCGGTTGTCATCCACAACAATGAGCCAGGCCTTGTGCGCGGTGGAATTCAACCTCCAGAACCCGTCAATATCCCAGTCTTTATTATCGAACAACAAGCCGGTTTGGATATGATCAAAGCCCTTAATAATGGGTCCAAGATTCATGCTCAGATGATGATCGAAGCGACGGATTATGGCGCTTTAGATGGCACATCTATGGCGACTCCTCATGTGGCCGGTGTTGTCGCTTTACTTAAGGCGGCCAACAAAGCCTTAACTCCAGCTCAAGTCCGAGACATTATTAAAAAGACAGCCGCACCAATGGCTGTGAATTCTAATAATGAATGCGGAGCTGGTTTGATTGACGCAGCGTCGGCTGTTTCTGCGGCTCGTTCTGCTCGCTTGCCTTCTCTTCACTAATTGATTCAAACTTAAACCCTGGAAAGAATTTTTTTCTTTCCAGGGTTTTTTTTTGACCAAAAGGAGTTGGTTGTATGCAGCGTCGAATATTCCTCGTTTTATTGGGAATTATTTTTATTTGTTTTTTTATTTTTGATCTTCAGCGCTACTTCGCCCTCGACTTTGTAAAAACGCAACTTGATACCTTCCGGCAGTACAATCAAAATCAGCCCGTCACAACGGCATTAATCTACTTACTTATTTATATTATTTCCGTGACCTTTTCATTTCCTGGAGCTGCCGTTTTGACTTTGTTGGGCGGAGCGATCTTTGGGCTTTGGTGGGGGACGGCCTTGGTCTCGATCGCAAGCACTATTGGTGCGACATTGGCCTTCTTAGGAACGCGCTGGTTACTGGGCGATTATGTTCGTGAAAAATGGCAACAAAAATGGAAGGAAGTCGAACAAGGATTTCAAAAGGAAGGGCCCTTTTACCTATTAACTTTAAGATTGATTCCGATCGTACCATTTTTCCTTGTGAATATTTTAATGGGTGTGACGCCCATTCGTTGGACGTCTTATGTTTTTTTTAGTTGGATGGGGATGCTTCCTGGAACCATGGCCTACGTCAACGCCGGCGAGCAACTTTCAACTTTAACCAGTCTTCGTGGAATTTTATCGCCCAGTTTTATTGGCGCTACGATCGTGTTAGCGGTTGTGCCGTTTTTAGCAAAAGCTGTGATCACGATTTTTAAAAATCGTAAACTTTACGCCGGATTTAAAAAGCCCAAAAAGTTTGATTTTAATATTGTTGTTATAGGTGGTGGGTCGGCGGGCTTAGTGACCTCTTATATCGCAGCGGCGGTGAAAGCCAAAGTCGCCTTGATTGAAAAACATAAAATGGGTGGGGATTGCCTTAATACGGGCTGCGTCCCTAGCAAGGCCTTGCTAAGAACAGCTAAATTTATGGCCGAAGTTCGTAGTTGCCAAGAACTAGGTATTAAAAAAGTCGACACGCAGTTCGAGTTCTCTGATGTGATCAAACGAGTCCATTCATTAATTGCCCAGATCGAGCCCCATGATTCGGTGACACGTTATCAAAGCCTGGGCGTTGATTGCTTTAAGGGCGATGCGCAAATTCTTTCACCTTATGAAGTGAAAGTGAATGGTCAGATTTTAACGACAAAAAATATTGTCATTGCGACAGGCGCATCGCCAAGAGTTCCTAATATTCCGGGCCTTTCTGAGATTTCTTACCTGACCTCTGAAAATTTATGGAATTTAAAAGAACTTCCTAAAAAATTATTAGTTGTGGGTGGCGGAGCCATCGGTTGTGAAATGGCCCAAGCCTTTACTCTGCTAGGAAGCCAAGTCACCTTGGTGGAAGGCGCAGATCGACTGCTGGTCCGAGAAGATCCTGAAGTCTCAGAATTAATTCAAGCGCAATTTAAAAAACAAGGAATGGATTTAAAAATCGGCAGTCAGCTTGTTCGTTTTGATAAAAATTCAAAAACGGCCATTTTAGAAGATCAGCAGAAAAAAGAAATCGCGGTGGCCTTTGATGAAGTGCTGATCGCTTCCGGTCGAAAATCAAGCTTAAGTGGATTCGGCCTTGAGAATTTAAACATTGAAATGGACAAAGGTGAACTGGTTCTGGATCCTTTTATGCGAACCAATTATCCTAATATTTTTGCTTGTGGCGATGTCATCGGTCGCTATCAGTTCACTCATGGGGCGGCTCATGAAGCTTGGTTTGTCGCCGTGAATGCTTTGTTTTCGCCTTTAAAAAAGTTTAAAATTCACTACAAGGCTTTTCCTTGGGTGACCTACACGCTGCCGGAAGTGGCCCGCGTTGGGATCAATGAAGTCGACGCCAAGGCCCAAAAGTTAGATTACGAGGTTACGTGTTATGACTTGTCTGACTTAGATCGCGCCATCACTGATTCAGAAGCCCATGGCTTTGTAAAAGTCATCACACCCAAAGGAAAAGATCAAATCTTGGGTGTCACCATTGTCGGAGCCCATGCTGGTGATATGTTGCCAGAATTTGTTTTAGCTATGCGCTGGGGCTTGGGTTTAAATAAAATCTTATCAACCATTCATCCTTATCCAACTTTGGCGGAAGCTAATAAATATGCGGCTGGAATGTGGCGAAAAAAAAATGCGCCTGAAAAAGTATTATCTTGGCTTGAAAAGGTGCATCGATTTCGTCGTCAGGGTTTATGAACCGGATCGATCCTTTCTTTTTCAGATTGGCAAAAAAATATCGGACGCCTTGGCAGGTGCAAAAGTTTATTCAAACCTTAAAGTACAATTCGGAATCCAAAGGCGTTACACTAAGATCAGCTCGCTCGGCGATCCTGGCTAAAACGGCGCATTGTATCGAAGCGGCTTTTATTTCCGCGGCCATTTTGGAAGTCCATCAGTACCCCCCATTAATTTTAGATTTTGAAAGTCAGGACGGTCTTGATCATGTTATTTTTGTGTTCCAGAAAAAAGGGCTTTGGGGCGCCATTGGTCGTTCACGTGACCATGGTCTTGAGGGGCGAGCACCGGTCTACCGGACCCTGCGAGATTTAGCCTGGAGCTATTTTGATCCCTACGTGGATGGAACCGGCCGGCTTAAGGCTTATCAGTTTCTGCATTTAGATGATACAAGTTCACCTTGGCGTACGAGCCCCCGAAACGTGTGGCGGGCCGAAGATTATTTGCTGTCAATACCTCATATTAAGTTAAAGTCGTCGTCCCGGCGCTATAATAAATTAGTGAAACTTCATGAAGCAAAGACACCACTGCCGAGGTCCAAAGCTTGGTGGTAATAGAACCTGTGCATCCCTTATTAAGGTAAAAATAAATTGACTGAAAACGGGTCTAGCTTGCCTTGAGCTTTTTTTTAAAAGGACTATAACTAAACAAACAACATATGAAAAAAAGGAATTTCTGTGAAAGATGTTAAAGATCTGTCCAAATTTTTAAGGGAATCTAGAGAAAAAGCAGGGCTGACTCAGATGGATGTTGCTGATCGCCTAGGGTATTCGTCGGCTCAGTTTATATCAAACTGGGAGCGGGGACTTTCCTCTCCGCCAATGAAAACTCTGAATACACTGGCTCAGATGTATAAGGTCGGCACGGAGGAAATCTTTCAAGCCATCTTGGCCATCACGATCAGTGCGGCTGAAGAGTCTTTACGTCGTCAGTATAAGAGCGTGGTGCGAAAACGTGCCTGAAATAACTTCAGGAATGTTCGCAAAATGACAGTTCCGATTTTTTGATCCATGAAATATTTTTAGCTGAGCTATTAATAAAGCCCTTTCTGGCCATAAATTTGCTGGCCGGATCGCGGCCCACTTTTCGCATTAGCTTCCCTCGTCCCAAAGGGGGGAGCATGGAAAACAGTAAAAAACTGACGTTAACGATTTTGACTTTATTAGGTTCATTAAGCCTATGGTCTTGTGTGCAGCCGGGAGAGCTTAATTTGACCTCTCATCCAGCTCAATCCACGGTTCAAGCCCCACCAGCACCGGCGGCTCCGCCGGTTGTAACGCCGACAAAAATAACGCCTCCGCCACCGCCTGAGTTAGTCAAGATCAACCGGCAAGCCAAAATTAAAGTGGGCGCTCAGCAAAAGGTCGACGTCTTATTTATCGATGATAACTCGAAATCGATGACGAACACCCAGAAGCAAATGGCGCAAAAATTTAACAATTTTATCGACACCTTGTCGGGTTTAAACTGGCAAATTGCGATCACGACAACAGATGTTGAAGATTACAAAGATGATCTGCGTCCGATCAGGACTCCGATGAAAATCGACCTTATGAAACATACAAAAATTCCATTGGTGAAAGCCGTGGGTCATGATGGTCACTTTCTGCAGTTTCCAAATCATGAGTATATTTTAAATTCATCATTAAGTCGTAAAGCCGCACAAGAGCAGTTCGCAAGTACTATTCAACGTCGGTCTGACGAAGGAAGTCAGTGGGAGCAAGGCATCAAGGGAACCTACCGGGCTATTCAAAGAATAACTGATACGACTTCTGATGAAGGTAAAGCCCACGCAGAATTTTTTCGGCCGGACGCGTCTTTGGCTGTGGTCTTTATTTCTGATGCCGACGAATCTGTTCCTCCTGGAAAAACAGCCGAAGAGTCTAACACTCCCGCGGGATTGATGGCTTTGATCCAAAAAACATTTGGTTTGGATAAAAAGATCGTCTTTAATTCCGTCGTTGTTCCAGACGGAGATCAGGCTTGTTTAAAGTCCGATCAACGTCACGAAGCTTATGGTTTAAGTTATATCGCTTTATCAAACTTAACAAAGGGTTCAGTGGGTAGTGTTTGTGCAAAAGATTATGCCAAGCAGTTGACCATCATAGGTGAAAAAGTCCAACAAGTGATTCATAATTGGGAGCTTGAGTGCGATGGCGCACAGGATTTAATATTGACCAATTCCCAAGGCCAACCGGTCGCCATGCCAATGAATATCGACGGTCACTTTGTCCATTTTAGTCAGACGTTGCCAGAAGGCGAATACAACCTAGATTACTCTTGTCTGATTGCCAAATAACTAAGGTAAGATTTAAGAGATCTTAAAAAGGCCGCTGCCAGACACTGGCCTTTTTATTTTGTGGCAGGTCTAATGCATCTTATGATTTAATCAACATCAGATGAAAAATAAAAAGATCTTGAGCTGGGCTATGTATGACTGGGCCAATAGTGCTTTTGCCACGACAATTATGGCAGGTTTCTTTCCGGTCTTTTTAAAAAAGTATTGGGGCTCTGGAATTGATCCCATCCATACAACAGCTCAGCTGGGGACAACACTTTCTTTGGCAAGCTTTGGAATCGCCTTGATCAGTCCTTTTTTGGGCGTTCTTTCGGACAGCCGGGGTTCGAAGAAAATATTTTTATTCGTATCGATGTTATTTGGCGTGGCCGGCTGTATTGCCTTAGGTGCCTTGCAGGAAGGTCAGTGGGTGGAAGCCCTGATCATTTATGGTCTTAGTTATATGGCTTTTAATGCCAGCTGTGTTTTTTATGATTCGCTGCTACCAAGCATCGCTCGCGGGACCGAGATGGATTATGCCTCGTCGGTTGGATATTCTTTGGGATATTTGGGCGGGGGACTTTTATTTTTACTCAATGTCATGTGGTATTTAAAGCCTGAATGGTTTGGTTTTTCAAATGGCATTATGGCCGTGAAGGCGTCATTTATTTCTGTAGGGATCTGGTGGTTTGTTTTTACTTTTCCTCTGATGAAAAACGTTCCTGAGCCGGCACGACTTTTAAAAAACACGAATGGCCTTTGGAAAATGACCATCGAAAGCGTTGCGACTTTAAAGGCCACCTTCAAAGATTTACTAAAAGATAAAAACATTCTGACATTTATGATCAGCTACTGGCTTTTTATCGACGGTGTTTACACGGTGATCACGATGGCCGTCGATTTCGGCATTGGCTTGGGGCTGGAATCAAAAGATTTAATCAGTGCTTTACTGATCACGCAGTTTATAGGTTTTCCTTTCGCTTGGATTTTTGGTTTGATAACACCCAAATTTGGTTGCAGAAAGCCCATTTTATTTTGCATTTTGATTTACAGTGTGGCCGTAATCTTAGCGACTGGAATGTCAGCTGCGTGGCATTTTTATGCTTTAGCGGCGGTGATTGGAATGGTTCAGGGCGGAGTTCAATCCTTAAGTCGAAGCCTTTTTGGAAATATGGTTCCCGCTGAAAAAGCCGGAGAGTATTTTGCCTTTTTTAATTTGGTCGGAAAATTTGCGTCGATATTTGGGCCCCTGCTAGTGGCTGTCACAGTTTTATTAACCGGAGATCAGCGACTTGGAATGATGGGCTTACTGGTGCTGTTTATTGTGGGGGGGTATTTACTTTTTCGGGTGCAGGAGCCTCGTCACCTTGCTGGTGGCGCATAATTTCCTGAGCTTTTTTCCCCGTGATCCCAAGCCATTCTGGTAAAAAAAATGCAATCCCGAAAAAAACGAATAAACAGACGATAAAAAGGCCCATCAGGGCTAAAAGCATTTCCATATTTTCCTTTTGAAGACTAAATATATCTTAGTCGCAGAGATGGGGAATGTGAAATGACTTTTAAAGTGAAAGACCATTATTATAAAAAAGCAAAAAAAGAAAATTTTGCCGCCAGGTCCGTGTTTAAGCTAGAAGAGATCGATCTGAAATACCGCCTTTTTCACACCGGTCAAAAGGTGTTGGATCTTGGCGCCGCTCCGGGGTCGTGGTCACAGTATTCTTCAAAAAAAATTGGACCGACTGGAAAGGTCTTGGGTCTGGATTTGACAGCCATTGCCATCAAACTTCCAAATGCTTCTTTCGTTCAGGCTGATTTGCGTGATTTAAATTTAGAAAATATCATGAAAGAAAATGGTTTTCAGCCGCCTTTCGATTTAGTGTTGTCAGATATGGCTCCCAATACCATCGGTGTGCGCATGACAGATCAGGCGCGGTCTTTTGAACTTTGTGAACTGGCTTTAGAACAAGCCCGAAAATATTTAAAACCCGGTGGCCACTTTGTTTGCAAACTTTTTCATTCCGATGAGTTCACAACTTTAAAAAAAGAAATTTTAGCAACTTTTGAGCGTTTTGAAGCCGTTAAACCTGATTCCACTCGTAAAATTTCTAAGGAGATTTTCTTGGTGGGTCTTAAAAAGAAAAAATAAAAGGAGTCTTTGATGAAATGGCTTTTAATTTTTGTTCCCATTCTAGCGTTGGCATCCAGCTGCCCTAAAGGTCAATATGCAACTTGTGAAAAGTACTTAAAAGGCGTGCATACTAAAAATCAAGGACGTGCTTTTAGCGATAAATTTGATGAAGTGTGCAACGAGAATAAAACCTTTCAATGTATTAAAATCGTTGTGCGAGGAAATGTCGCTGATGAAATGAAAATGCAAGCCAAAGAGCGCGGCCCGCAATCGGCCCTTTATGCAGTGACGATGGAAGAAGAAAAATTTATTTATGTGTTTGCAAAAAAACAATGAAAAATATTTGCGTATTTCTGGGCTCTAGATCTGGAATTGATCCCGTTTTACGGGAGGCCACTGAAAAGTTAGGCCAGCGCTTGGCCGAAAATTCTTTGCGCTTGGTGTATGGTGGCGGTCGGGTGGGCCTCATGGGGATTTTAGCCGATTCGGTGCTTCAGTCCGGCGGTGAAGTGATCGGTGTTATTCCGACAGCTTTATTTTCAAAAGAAGTGGCCCACACGGGATTAACAAAACTTTATGAAGTGACCACGATGCATGAGCGAAAGGCGATGATGGAAAATATTTCAGATGCTTTTATTGCTTTGCCCGGAGGCTTTGGCACTTTGGATGAACTGTGTGAAATCATCACGTGGGCACAGATTGGTATTCACAATAAGCCCGTCGCTTTGCTGAACGTTCAAGGCTTCTTCGATCACTTTATGGATTTTATCAAGCACTCGTGCACGCAAGGATTTATTTTACCAACAGATGTCAGTGGATTAATTTTTTCAAAAGATTCTGCCGTCGTTATTAAACAGTTGCTGGAGCGTCTGTAAATTTAAAATGATGTTCCCCAGCCGGAGCGTAAATAAAGGATATTTGCTTTCACTGTGGCTGAAGAGGGAAATAATCCATAGTCGATGCTGAAAGGAATAAAGGCGCCTTTTGCCAGAGGATAATCCATCCCAAAGGATAAGACCCATAATTGGTTGCTAGTGATATCAGCCGTTTTTAAAACTGTGCTTGCTTTATTGATAGCAAATAAAAACCCGTAATATCCACCAGCCCACAGCTTAAAGTTGCGATTGTAAAAATAGTATTTAAGACCGCCATAGGTGGATAAATAACTGATATCGACATTGCAATCAGAGCCGCCATCACAGTCGGTGGCATTGCCGGTGCCTGAAACTTTAAACATTTCTAAGCCGCCCAGCGCTCGAAACTGAATCTCTGGCGAAAAAGTATAATCATAAAATCCTAAAACTCCAAAACTTGTGCCCTTCATCGCAACAGAGGTTTTTGTGCTAGAGCCCGCTGGAATAAAGTTGGCTTGCAAATTATTTTGCAAGAGGCTCCCTAGGACGCCCCACGAGTTACCGACTTGGGCGCTAGCACGAGTATAGGATTTTCGCGGGGAAGGTTTTTCTGAGGCTGCGTTCACAGGTGGAGTCGCGGCGGAAGACGGTGCAGAGGATAATTTAAAGCCCACTTGAACCTGGCCCTTGATGACCTCTGCGATGGCACGGTCGTCTTTGACTTGGCGGATCCGAATCAAGGCTTTTTTTTTGCCGCTCGCATCCAGCAAGAAAAAGCGTTCGCCGACGTGCACGCTTTGGCCGCTTAGATTGATGAGCATTTTTTCATTTTTAATACTTTGAACAGTGGCTGCAAAAGCAGGGCTTGAAAAAATAAAAGCTATAATTAGGAAAGCTTGTATTAGCACAAGATCAGTTTGGTGGACAAAGATCAGAAATGTCTAGGGATTACTGAAGATGTTGCAGGAAATAGGTTTTGTTCGTCTGCCATTCTAAGGAATCATTATACTGGTAAGTACAAACTTTCTCTTTTTTATGATCAACGACTTGAACAACGGGAGTGCTGCTAGAAAGGTCTTCAGCGACCCAATAATCGTTTGTTTTGTAGAAGCTGCGACTGGAAAAGCTGTCTAAAAAACCTTCATCGTAGTCTTTTTGTTCGATAGGATCACAGCCAACGAAAGCCAAAGTTTTCACAAAATCAGGGGATTTTGTTTCAAAGTCTTTACGTCCAGCAGAGCTATAAACTGTGCAAGAAAAAAGCCCCGCTGTGATCAGAAATACAAATAACCAACGCATATGATATTGTGGCGGGTTTTTTAAAAAAAGAAAAGCCCTTCCTACGAAGAGCTTTCTGAAAAAATAAAAATTAAATCAATGAAACTCTTAGAACGGAATTTCCTCTGAAGAATCAAAGCTTGGCTCCGGACCAAAATCTTGGAAGGTCTCGCCACCTGTGCTCTGGGCACCTTGAGAAGGGCCACCCGCGCGCTGTTCACCTTGGGCGCCCAAGAACTGAACGGTCGTCGCAACGATCTCAGTGGTGTATCTTTTTTGGCCTTGCTTGTCGTCCCATTGACGAGTTTGCAGACGACCTTCAACATAGATCTGGCGACCTTTTGTTAAATGCTTACCACAAATTTCAGCCAATTTTCCCCAAACGACGATGCGATGCCATTCAGTTTTTTCTTGGCGCTGACCATTTTTATCCGTCCAGTTTTCACTGGTGGCTAAATTTAAAGTCGCAACTGTTGAGCCTTGAGCGATGGTTTTAACTTCAGGATCTGCACCCAAACGGCCAACCAGGATGACTTTATTGATTCCAGACATATCTATTCCCTCCAATTCAAAAGGATTCTTGTTATAGGCTCCATAGAAGTCAATCAAGGACTTCAAGTGATTTATGAGGTCTGCAAGCTTTGGTTCAGGCTGTAAGCTAAGCCATTGGAAGTCTTTAAAAAACTCAGGTCCTAGGGGCGGACCCCGGGGGTTTTTTAACGCAAAGCTCCCATTGAAGGAGGCATCATAAAATTAGCGCCAGAAATTTTGATGCGATATTGGCCACCATCAGGTAGCTGAGTTTTGTAACCATCAATGAAACTGAGGAAGAGAGCGGCTTTGTCCTGGAAGCTGCGTTTAATTTTTAAATCGATATCGAAGCTATAAGCCCCCAACTGCGGAGTTAAAAGACCGCCGTTGCTGGCGATCGTGAGGCCCAGATTGCCTTTGATATGGCCAAAAATTTCATCGCCCTCACGGCCAATAATTCCGTCGACGATATTGATGCGGCCGCCAGACAAGCGACCCTTTATTGATATTTGCCCTAACTTCAGTTCAGGCAAAGTCAGGCCGCCCATGGCAGTTTGTAAGTTTGAGGCGGGCAGTTCGAATTTATCGATTTTTAAAAGGATGTCGCCTTCAGGTTGTTCCGTGAAGGACGGATCAATCTGACCATTTGTCAGGTCCATCGACATTTGTCCGCGCAAGAGCACGGGAAGATTCACTAACCTGCGAATTTCAATAAGACTGAAATTAACCAAATTCAGATCCAGCTGATAACGTTCGATATTATTATCCGAGCGTTTACCACTGCCGACTTTCACTTCGACAGAACCTTTCATAAAGCCGTGGGCACTGAAGTGACCGAATGGTTTCTGCTGAAGAAGCCCTGGAATCGACGGCGACAAAGTTAATTCTTGGGCTGAAAGGGGCGCTAAATTTGTTGTCTCGATATAAACTTGTTTCAACTGCATGCCTGGCTGCGGAACAATACTGATGCCCATTTTATCAAAGCGCACGTAGATACTATTATTTGTTAATTTAGCCACTTGCGAGGAAACTAAATCGCCCAGGTCATCTAAGGGGAATAGAATAAATGCAAAAACTAAAACGAAGACTAAAAAAAGAATGAACTTTCCCCAGTTATTTTTAATCGCCTTAAGAAACTGCACTAGCTTTTCAATCACTCGTCGCCCTCTTTAATTTTTCCCTTGGGGCTTGAGCCTTTTCGAAAACTTGGCTTTTTCGGTGGAGGTTCGGGCTCAGGGATGGGTGGCGGAGCCACTTGCGGCACAGCTAAAGCAACTAATCGAAAGACCACATCAAAATATCTGGCATCCTGCTTATCGGGAAACATTTGCAAGGCCGTCATTTTTACACTGGGACTCAGAGTTTTTAATTTATAGCCAATATCCAAGACTTGTCTTAAATTCAGTTTGGCTAAATTCACGGCCACTGAGCCTTGGGCCATATCGGCCGGAATTAATTTTGAATCGACGGGCACAACATCGACAGATTTAATTTGCTCGGGAATAAGTTGAACTTCTTTAAGGTAAATTTCAATTTGGGTGCGCAAAGCTTCTGGCGTCGGCGCTTGCGGAATATCTGGAATGTCAGCAGATTCCCGAGAGGCTTTCAAAAGCCGGCGAACGATATTGCGTCGATCTTCAAAACCTTTCACCGAAGTTTGGCTTTCTGACCAATAGCCATAGGGCATTGAAAAAACTAGGAACCCTAAGATCAAAACTGTCGCCGCCATAACGGCTTTTTGCCCTCGAGGAGTTAAATTCTCGAAGCGATCGCGCAAATGATTAAAGGCACTGCTTTCTTGGATTCGCTCCCAGGCTTGCTTGAGTGAACTTAAAAATCGCTCTTTCAAATCATCAAAGTTCATTCCTGAGATCCTTTTTGAATATTTCGATCAACCTGAAAAGCCAAAGCAAAAGGAATTTTATTTTTCCAGGCTCCTAAATTAGATTTTTGCGGAGTCACGCGGCCATCTTCAGCAACATTGGCAAGGGCTTGTTGAAGGAGGGTTAATTCTTTCACAGAGCCTAAATAACCTTCCATCAGGACCATATTATCTTGAACATTAAAAATTCGGACGTCCAAACTGATCGCCGATTTGACAGGAGTCGCATCACTGATTTTTTTTAATACTTCTAATGTGGAATTCATACTGGCTAAACGAGTCAGTTTTTTTAGATCTTCAGCTTGTTTGGCAGTGGTGCGAATAAATTCTTGAATTTTTTTATCCGTCGCCGATTTTCCGGTCAAGCCAGCGACGCTTTTGGCTTGTTGCTTTAAGTTAGAGCGAGCCGCTTGTTCCATCGTATCGGCAAAATGACTGCGAGCCATCGTCCATACAAGTAAGCCAACCATCAAAGCGGCTGTCCATTGAAGGGTGGGTGCCCAGTTTTCCCAGAAGCGTTTGACGCGATTGCTTTGCCGAGCAAATTCACCTTTTAAAAAATTCACAGCAGGATTTCGGGGCTTTCTAAGGGACTCGATGGCTAAGCCCAGAGCAATTCCCAAGGTCGCCTGGGCATGATCTGTTTTTTCAAAATTAACTTGGGCATAATTATTTAAAGAATGCGTGCGATTCACGGGAACTTCTAAAAGCTGGGTTAAAAATGGGCCTAAGCCTTTAATTTGAGACACTCCGCCGGTCATGTCGACTCTTTGAATTTGACCATTGAATTCGGCGCCAAATTCCAAAAGCACTAATTGCAAATCGCGGGCAAGGTCGCGAACATTTTTTGCGATCAGATCAGAAAATAGTTTGGCTTCATAGTTGGCTTCTTGTCGGGTGGGTAAAATAAAAGCTTTTTGCTCCATCTCGCGCTGAGCATCTCGAGGGGGAAGATTGTATTTTTTGGCGATGGCATCAATGACTTGGGATCCGCCCCAAAGAATCGATCGAACACCCACCAGCTGATACATTTCATAAGCGCAGACCAGCGTGCGTGTATGACCGATATTTAAGACGATAGAAATCGGACGTTTTCGACGATCAATGCTGTCTTCAACGGCTAAATCCAAAGCTGGTTTTTGCGGAGGAACATCATCCCAACGCTCAAAGGTGTTTGCTAAAGCGGTGGCTTCCGTGCTGATCAGATAAGGTGAAATTCCACCATCAGAGATCAGTTGCGCTAAGTTTTTAACATACTGATTAGGAACAGCGCAGGCTAGAATTTCGGTGGAATTGCCGTGGTACTGGATAATTTTTGCATCAAAGACGGCGGCATCGCTTGAAAAGGGGATATCTTCTTCAAGCTCAAAGGGAAGGCTTTTATTAATTTTTAGACGGTCTTTAAAAGGAAAAATTTTATTTCTAATCGAAACTCGGTCTTGGCGAATGGCAAAACTAAATCTTGTTGAGTTGACTTCAAAGCGCGTGACCAGATCCCTCAGGTATTCAATCACTTCGATATCTTGATCGGTGCCCGGTGGACGTGTCAGGGAATGCACTTGGTAACTAAGAACGGAAAAGCCTTTGGAAGTCGATTGCACTTCGACAACTTTGATATGGCTTGAACCTATATCAACTCCGACTGACTTCATCTCTTCCTTCCTTGAAAGAGTTTTTACTAAGCAGGCCTAAGCCAGACTTTAGTGCAGGAAAAATTTTCCCTTAATTCTCGGACCAGTATACGACACGAGGAGGCCCTTTGGAAAGTCTTTCTGGAGGTTTTTTTGGTGGGGATGTTTTTGGCGGTCCACCTCCGGACGGAGGAGGATCTTTAGGTTTATCTTTATCAACAAAAGTTTTAATTCGAGCTGAAGTTTGACTGATATCCATGACGATAGCGGTTATTTCCCGCGATGTATTTTGGTAAACCCCATGAGCGGTGACCCTGAAGCTGGTCATACTGTCGAAAGTGATTGGCCACTCATCAGATTTACGGGCTTTTAATTTTTGCCCTGATTTTTCACTAGCAAAGGCAAAAAAACTGTCGGCCGTGGTGAATGGATTCTTCTGGCGTTCTTGAAGAACGGCTTGCGCAACTTCTTTCGTAAGCCCTGGGTCTAGGGACTGCAAAGATTCCGCGCTGGCGGTATTGGGATTGACCCCTTTTAAACCGTAAATGGTGATTCGAGGCTCTAGCATTTCAAATAAATTGTCGTCCATTAAAGGAATTAAATGCAGTTCACCGACAGTGCGAAAACCCCGATTCGGAGGTAGTTCTTGGGATTGAAATTCACTGTACTGACTTCGCTTATCGCCGTTTTTTCCATTCCAGGTCGAAGACATGAAATCCCGCATGGCTTCAATCAGATCTTCGAAATGAAATTGACCGTATTCTTTGCGAAACTGATCGTCAGTTTTAATTCGTTCTTCAAAAATACTTAGAAGCATACGTTCGGCATTTTTTCTTAAAGTTTCAGAAGGGGAGACCAAGTCATTGATGTCAATTTTAGAACCTTCATCGGCAATATCCAATGTGTACTGAGCGTCCACCAAAGATTCTTTCTTTTTTTCTTCACTGGTGTCTTTATCAACGGCGTTTAAGAGTTCTGTCGGCAAAGGCCACTGAATAGGAAAGCTCCAAATTTGATCGATATAGGGCGCATAGGGACTGCCTTGCAATTGGTCGCCCAATTTATTTTTTACACTTTGATAAATTTTAATTCTTAGTAAGCCAATTTCAATCGCGCCGCGCGCGGCATAATAGGATTTTAAACGATTCAGTTCTTGCGCGTTCACATTGTACTCAACAGTTGTGTCGTACATAATCTCGACAGCTAAATAAATAATCAACGCCATGGTTGAAACCGCCATGATCATCGCCATGCCACGATTATTTTTAAGAGGCTTAAGAACCTGGCTGCGCTGGATTAATCGGCGTAGTTCCATTGTTAGTGTCCTCCTCTTTGTTATTGGGAAAGTGAATGGGGGCCACAATCTGAGTGGAGTATTTTTTCATGGTGTCGCCGTCGCCTTTTTGAAAGGTCAGGGAAATTTCAACGGCTGCGGGGAAATGATCCTTGGTGACGGCATCACCACTGGCGTCGGAATGCCATTCGGTGACCCAATCTTGCTTGCCTTTTCCGATGTATCGAAATTTTAATTCCTGCACATGATCTAGCAAAGCAATATCATTTCCGCCCCGAGTGACATCGGAGTCAACCACCGCACTGGTTCTGCGCCATAAACATTTGCCCTGATTTTTTTCACGACAGTCTTTCAGTGTATATCCCACCTCTTGAAAATCAGCCTGGCGAGCATTGCTTTGAATTCGACTGTTGTTCAGGGTCACAAAATTCATCTCTGAATCAGAGCCTACAAAAAAAGTTGTGGGATCTTGACGGGGTGCCTCGCGCACTTCGGGCGGGTCTGGGGGTGGGGCAAAACCCGGTTGTCCAGGAGGAGGTATCGGTTTCCCCAGGGCTTTCACTTTATCAGCGATTTCTTTTTCGAAATCTCGGTGGTGATAGGCTAAGCCTAAATCCCGCTCCATCAGTCTTAAGGCATCTCGAACACGGGACAAATCATCGATCTGATCTTGGAGTTTAACCTTGGCTTGCATGCTGCGCTGAATAGTTTGCGCTGCTAAAATCGACATGACTGCTAAAATAGAAACCGTCAGTAAAGTTTCAATCAAAGTAAAACCATTTTGCGATTTTTGGGAGTTCCTCATTGGGGAAGTCCCGGGACAGCGATCTCTTTATCATAATCAACAAAATAGGTGGTGACCGAATATGTTTGCTCGTTGCCATTTTCTGGCTTGTACATGACGCTGACTTTGACTTCCTTGACTGTTTTATTCAAGTGCTCTTGCAGCTGTTTCATAATCATTAAAAGCGCTTGATTCGCGCCCCCTTCGCGGCCGGTCAGGGCGCCGCTGATATCAGGAAAATCAAATTTTCTAGATTCCACCGTGGATCGATACTGCGGATATTCAGATCCAAAATCTTCTTCTTCAGGCCCCTCTGGGATAGAGTCCAATGGTTTGCCTTTATATTTTAAATCCACTTCGACCATTCTTCGCTGAAGCAAGGCCATGACCTCAGTTTTCACTTTTGTTTTTCGAACACGGGCGTAGCTTCCACCCCAGGAGGTGGCCAAAAGAATCAGGGCTGATGATAAAATAATCATCGCCAGTAAAACTTCGACTAAAGTAAAACCCTTCTTCGTCATTGGTTCAAATCCTTTAAAGATTTGGCCTCTTCAATAATTTCACATTGGCCTGTCAGGGGACTGATCACAAAACTCCAGGTCAGATTATTTTTATTGGTGACCTGAATCACCGCGGCTTCAACAAAGCCTTCAGGAAAATAATGAACGTAGGCCAGTCCCTCTGAAATCGGCGTTTTGGTGTTGATGGTTTCGATCGACGCAAAGGTAAGTCCATTCGGAAGTTCGCGCTCTTTTTTCATGAGCGAAGTGTCTTTTTGAAAACTCCGCGCCCGGGAGCCCTCGGCCTCGTTGTCTTTTTTAGACTCATAAAGATTGGCTGGGATCGGTTTTGAACCTTGCATAAATTCTACCCAGTAGCGATGTGGCTCTGCTGTCATATCAAAAACGATCCGGTAAGTGGAATTTTTAAGCTTAGCGCGATTGCGGACTTCTTTTGTCAGCGACGTCAGCTGGCGAGCGACTTTTTTGATATTGTCGCTTTTCTTAAACAGGGCTGGAATTCCCATGGCGGCAATACCAGCAAAGATCGCAAGAACGATCAGAATTTCAACCAGCGTGAAACCCTTGGGTGATTTTAAATTAAAGAGCTTCAGAGGAGATATCAGCGTCAAAGCCCTCTCCCCCCTCTTGACCATCTTTTCCTAAAGAAATAATGGTGAAAGTTTGGCCTTTGGATTCATAAGTGAAATCATTTCCCCAGGCGTCTTTAACATCTGTTTTTTTAGAATAAGCCACTGGGCCCCAATTGGTGCAATCGTCTTTCGTGATTAAACCTTGCAGTGAAGCTGGAAATTTATTGCAATCCGAATAATAGCCCTGCAAAGCATTGCTTAAATTTGAAATACGAATTTGTGTTTCTCGGACTTTGGCTTTTTGGTTTTGACCAAAAAGATTAGGAACTAAGTAGGCCGCCATGGCGCCGATAATAGTTAAGACGATAAGAATTTCGATAAGTGTCATACCACGTTGATTTAAGCGACGCTGATCCATGCAAAAGCTCCTTTTTGAAAACTTCTAACAAATTACTTCAACCGACGGAAGATGTCATCTCGAAGATGGGGACCATCACAGAAAACACAATGATGGCGATCACAATCCCCATCATAATGGTGACGATCGGCCCCATTAGGCTAGTGACGGATTCTAGCTTATTTTTGACTTGAAAATCATAAGCGTCAGCGACTTGGGCTAGCATATTTTCTAGTTCACCGGTTTTTTCGCCGATATTAACCATGTGAATGACGATGGGTGGAAATTGCCCGGATTTTTTCAAAGGTCCAGCGATGGATTCCCCTTCGCTGATATTATTTCGCGCGCCATCGACGGCCTCGGCGATCACGGCGTTATTAACGACATTGCGAACAATTTCCAAAGCGTTCAGCATCGGGACGCCGCCAGTCAGTAACGTGGCTAAAGTCCGAGTAAAACGACTGACCGCGACCATTCTGACGATCGGCCCTACGTAAGGAATTGTTAAAATGATGGCATCCCATTGGGGGCCACCCGTCGGGCTTTTTCGCCAATTTTGAAATAACAAATAAACAATAAAAATAGTGCCGGCGATCAAGTACCAATAATTCACCATAAATCCACTGATATTAATAATAACAATGGTGATAAAAGGTAATTTTAAACCAGGAGTTGATTCAAACACGGCCACCATTTTGGGGATCACAAAAATAAATAAACCACTTAAGACAACCAACACAGACACCAACATAATGATCGGGTAGGTCAGGGCGCTTCCCACCTTTTGACGAAGTTCTGCGGAGGCTTCAGTAAATTCTGCCAGGCGCATTAAAATCACGTCTAAGGATCCCGACATTTCGCCGGCTTCAGTCATTGAAATAAAAATATTTGAAAAAATATTTGGATACTTTGCTAAGGCTTTATGGAAAGAACTTCCTTCGTTGACCATATTTTTACAGTCTGCAATCGCCTCAGATAAAACCGGATGCTCAACTTGCTCCGCCACCGCGGCCAGCGCATCAACAAGGGGAATATTAGCTTTAATAAGTGTCGCAAGTTGCCTAGTCATTAAGGCCAGGTCTTTGACATTCACGCCACCGCGACTAGATGTTTTTTTTTTGCGATTCGTGTCCGCTTTTTTTCGGTCGCGAATATCAACAACAAAGATATGATCTTTTTTTAAGCGCGAGCGGGCTGAGCGCAGATTATCAGCGTCGATCACACCTTTAAGATTTTTTCCTTGGCGGTTCAGACCGCGATATTCAAATAAGGGCATCGTTACACATCTAGCTGAGTGTTGCTCAGCAATTCTTCAATGGTGGTGATGCCGCTAAGAACTTTTTGAATGCCGTGATCACGGAAAGTTTTCATGCCGTTATTGACAGCTTGTTTTTTAATCGCATTTCCGTCTTTTCTTTGCATGATCAGTGATCTTATATCTTCAGTAACTTCTAAAACTTCTGAGATCACAGTTCGGCCAACGGTGCCTTTTTGATTGCAGTGTTCGCAACCAACGGCTTTGCAAATATTAGATTGTTTGGCGACCTCGCGGGTCACGCTCAAC
This sequence comes from Pseudobdellovibrionaceae bacterium, assembly GCA_043779185.1. Lineage (GTDB taxonomy): Bacteria > Bdellovibrionota > Bdellovibrionia > Bdellovibrionales > Bdellovibrionaceae > JAYWDA01. The sequence goes on along the minus strand of JAYWEQ010000088.1, from coordinate 6,167 downwards.
AAGCCTAGTTCAAAATCAGAAGGCTCATAGGGGGCTTTGCAGTGGGGACAAAGGACGCGCACTAAACGCTGAGATATCACTGCTAAAATCGAAGTTGCAATCAGAAATGGTTCGGCGCCAATGTCAATCAACCGGGGAAAGCACCCCGCGGCATCATTTGTATGTAAAGTGGAAAACACGATATGACCCGTTAATGACGACTGAACAGCCAATTCGCAGGTTTCTAAATCACGAATCTCTCCGACCATGATAACATCGGGATCTTGCCGCAGAAAAGACCTTAAGCCAGCTGCGAAAGTAAGGCCAATCTTTGCATTCACTTGCACTTGTCCGATGCCGTGAATTCGATTCTCGATCGGATCTTCGATGGTTAAGATATTAACGTCGGTGTTGTTAATGCGAGTTAAGCAAGCATACAAAGTTGTGGATTTTCCCGAGCCTGTTGGACCGGTGACCAAAAGAATTCCATAACTGCGCAGGCACATATCGGAAATCTTTTTTAAATTATCGTCAGAAAAGCCTAGCTGTTCAAGCTCAAAAACGACATTAGACCTATCTTGTAAACGCATAACGACTCGTTCGCCGTGGGCCGTGGGGACGGTAGACAAACGAATATCAATATCCTTACCACCAACTTTTAAAGGAATTCGACCATCCTGAGGCAAACGTTTTTCAGCAATATTTAAATTTGCCATGACTTTAATACGCGACGTGATCGCGTTCTGAAGTTTTTTAGGTGGTTTGTAAATATCAAAAAGCACGCCGTCAATTCGGAAGCGCACAACCATATCTTTTTCGTAGGGCTCAAGATGAATATCAGAAGCTTTTTCTTTCACGGCGCGAAATAAAAGGGAATTGACCAGCTTAATCACTGGTGCATCGTCCTCGCCGGCCTCCAACAAATCGATGATCGGATCATCAAGATCGTAATCTTCGCCATCAATTTCATCTAAACCTGAAAGATTGGCCGTGGATTTTTCATAGACTCTGTTAATTGCGTCTTGAAGTTTGGACAGTGTCGCTGTTAAAAAGCGAACTTTTTTTCCAAAGATCACCTGAAGATCATCAAGGGATTTGATGTTAACTGGATTGGCGGTCAGTGCAATCACGCAGTCGCTTTCTTCTTTATAAGGAAGAATCGCGTTAGTCTTTGCATAATTGATCGGAATATCGCGGATCAAGTCTGATGAAATATCGTTGACTGGAATATCTTTGATAAATTCAACGCCCATCTCATGACAAAGCGCTGACACAAGTTCTTCCGCGGAAGTGTATTCTTTTTGATCAAGCGCCGCCCCCACCGTCATTGGGCGAACAGCCGAAGTACTGGCTAACACCGATCGCAGTTGATCGGCCGAAAGGGCTGTGCTTTTACTAAGGATATTTTGAATATCCATGAATCTGATGTCCTATTCTTTTCTAGATTTGTTTTCGTCGTCAGTTTTTTTAACACCAAGGCTGCTTTGAATTTCATCGGCTGTTGAGCCAAATGGATCTTTGCCGCCTTGCCCTTTAATGTAGTCTAAACGCTGGCCTAATTTTTCTCGTAAAATATCTTTTTGCCGAGCTGCTGTGCGAATCACTTTTGGGGTTAAAAACACAGTTAAGTTTGTTTTAGCTCGGGTCGAGGCGCGAGATTTAAACAACCAGCCAATAATCGGGAGATCGCCCAACAATGGCACCTTCGTAATTTCTTCTGTATCTTGATCGCGCATCAAGCCACCAATGATCGCCGTATCCCCATCATTTACGACAATGGTCGTTTTAATAGAGCGAGTGGCTAGCGGTGTCGTATTATCGGCTAAAGCCTTCGGTAAACTTTCAACAGTTGTTGGTTGCTTAACCTTTTGATCAACAACCATTCGAACAGCGTTGGTCGTTGGTGAGATTGACGGTTTAATATTAAGCTTAATCGTTGCATCCTCTAAATTGGGAGTAAAAGTATCAGAGGCACCGTTGGTGCCGGCTGTTTTCGTGACACTTGTCGCAACCCTGTCACCCACTTCAATTTCGCCTTCTTGATTATCAACGACTGTAATTTGTGGACGGGATAAAATATTTGCTTTCGTTGTTCGTTTTAAAAAGTTGATAAATCCGATCAATGAAGGAATTTTAAGAACTGACTTATCAGCTGGATTTGTGATTTCAATGGTTTTGCCTTGGCCAAAGCCGATAATTGTTCCAGCCCCGCCTGTAGGGCTAAGCATTGTTGGTAAGTCAATGCCGCCGTTAAAGCCAGTTTTACCAACTCCGCTTTCGTTAAATTGATAATAACCAATTTTCCAGTCGTCGCCCATACTGGCTTTCATTTCCATAATGATCGCTTCGACAAAAACTTGATCGCGAGCGATATCTAATTTGGCCAATAAATTCAGAACAATTTCATAATCTTGTTTGCTAGCAACGATCACTAAACTATTCGTGCTTTTATCAGCACTGATTTTTACATCGCCGCCAAAAATTTCAGTCGCACCAGCTGCGTTGCTAGTGACAGCAGGAGGTCCAAACGGAGACGAAGGACCACCGCCTGTGGCGGCTTTTGGAGCCCCTTCTTTTGCCACACCTTGCATGACGGTCGCAATTTTTTCTGCATCACCATATTTCATATAATAAACGTGCACGCCGCCCGAATCTTCGGGTCTGATTCGGAAATCCAATTGCTGGATCAGTTTTTTCACGCGGATAATTCCGGCTTTACTGCCTGTGACAACAATGGAATTGGTGCGATCATCAGGAATCGCCATAAAAAAACCACCACCAGCTTGGCCAGATCCGGCGCGAGTAAATCTTGGCACTCCGCTAGAAAATGTTCCGCCGCGCGAGTTATTGCCTTTTTCGCCCTTATTCACGATGCGATCCACAAGATCCGCGAGGTCTTTGGCTTTCCCATACCGAACAGGAATGACTTCCAATTGGTCTTCAAAACCTGGAACATCCAGCTGATTTAAAATTTTCATCACACGGTCTATATTTGATCCGAAGTCAGAAATAATAATCGAATTGGTCGGGGCATAATGATTGATTTCGCCATTCGTAGAAACCAGAACGCGCAGATCTCGGGTCACTTGCTCGGCTTGAATATGCTTTAAAGTCACGATCCGAGTTATCAGCTGATCGGTGTTAGGGTAGTAAGCTCCGGAATAAGTTTCAATACTGTCCCGTTGGGCATTTCTAGCCAGCTTCACTTTTAAAAAACTACCACTTGGGACGATTGTAAAACCATTGATCGCTAAAGCTGACAAGAAAGCTTTATAAGCTTCCGCGACAGTGATTTTACTAGGTGCTACAATCGTGATTTTTCCGCGAACGCCGGGATCGATAATAAAGTTTTTTCCGGTCAATTCACTGATCGCTTTAATAATATCGTTAATATCGACGTTAGGAAAATCGAAGGACTCGATGGTTTCAGGAAAATTTTCGTTAGTGATATCTTCGGGGCTAGCCTTGGCAAATTTACTTTTCTGAGATTGGGTCATGCCGCTTGGTTTTTTTGTATCAGCCGGAGTTTGAGCGCCAGCCATAGGCGCGATTAAACTTAAAACTACGAGCCCTGAAATAGATTTTCTCATTTTCAACTCCTCATTACTTCACCTGATATTTCAGGGTCTGTCGTCGTCCATCGCGTTCTACTTGTATTTCAATATCGCCAGCAGATCTTAAAGTTTGATACATTTCCATCGCTTGCTGAGCACTGGTCACAGGGTTGCCTTGAACACCTGTGATCACATCGCCATTGGTGATCCCAAGCTCAGTATAAACACTGCCAGGTTCAATGGCGGTGATGCGAAAGCCGTAAACATTGCCGCTAGCGTCAGTGGCTGGAAGCGCTTTGGCCTGACGAAGGATTTCAGGAAGATTGGAAAGCTGGGCATTCAAAGTCGCACGAGCGATATGAAATTCATTTTCACCCACCTTACTGACAAGACCACCGCCGCCAGGAGTTACTTTGGCAGTGGTTCCAAAACTAACTTTACTATCAGTTTTAATTTCTAAATATTCGAGTCGATTATTATTCAGGTTTCGAAGAATGACCTTCATCCGTTCGACCCTTTCGACGGTCGCTAAGCCTTCAATTTCTTTTTTAGGTGTAAAAGAGATGACTTGGTTTTTTGATTTTACTTCAATAGCGGCAATAGAACGCTCGGGATTTGAATGAACTAAAGTTCCAATCAAGACAAGGGGCAACTGCGATAAAACGGGAGGTGTATCTTTCTGACCGCCGCCGCTATCGCCTTGCAATGAAGGGGGAATGATTCCATCCGAAGAAAAAATATTGCGACCAATCACCGTATTAAAAGCGCCTTGTTCAAGACCGGTCGTGATCGGAGCCGGCTTAGGATGAGCAGGGGGAACTTGCGTTGGAAGCATGCGATCGCGGAAAGCTAAAATTAAAACGTCAGCGGTTGCAAAAGCCATAAACAAAAGAAAAAGGTAAGGATAGAATCCTTCCCAAACAGGTCGAGGACCTGATTTGTTCTTTAAGCCCTTGATTATACCCACACCAAATCCTTTGATGAGTTCAGACGATGAATCCTTCATGTCAGTTCATTGTACTTGACGAGTACAGTAACAAAAAACCAAGCCTATGGCATGGGAAAAAAAATCCCTGGACCTCGGGCGATCACCTAGACTTTAGCCGATGGCGAAGCCTTCGGCTTTTAGGCTAATAGTTCTGTCAGCGGAGAATAAAATCTGGAAGTATACGGCGTTGAAATGCTGGTGTCGTAATATCCAAATCCCTTTTGGCCAGAAGCGTACGGAGAATATTCTGACTGAGGAACGCCCATCAGCTGTAAAAGTGTGATCATAAATGTATTGTAGGGAATTCTGGAATAATCGGGTCCCGGCATCGATGTGTAGCGACCCGCCCGCAGAGCACCGCCCATAGAACCGATCATCATCTGTTGCATATCGGAGCTGCCATGGCCTGAAGTGTACTGTGTGCTTTCCATCCCCATCTGGGTTAAAACAACAGTCAACATATTGTCTAAATATGTTTTTCCAGTATTTCCTTCAAGTTGATTCATGGGTGTTATAAATCGATCAGCAATCACATTTAGATAATACTTATTCCAAACTTCATAGACCCGACCTTTCAGCGCAATGGCTGTCGCATCTCCTGTCGTGCCATGAATAGCTCCATGCAGACCAACACCAGTTGGTAAATTAAGTCCCGGGATCCAAGCTGGATCATCGGCTTCAAAATACATCGTTGAAAATTTCGTCATTCCACATTTGAAGGCAACGACAAGTAAATCCAAATAGTTTCCCACGTACTGGGTTGGATCATGGTTAAGAATTGGTGCATTCGGTTTTGTGCAGGCCAAAATTGGTGCCGCTCCCGAAGTAAAACCACTTTGTAAATCTGTCAGAAACCACAGGTGTTGATCCAGGCGCGCCACATCATCGCTAGAAATTTTTCGATTGGATCTAAAAGAAACAAAGGACTCATGCACCCGATTTAAAATATTTGTTTTTAGTAAATTCGTATTATCAATCGGGGCCGTCGTTCCACCGGTTAGATATTTAAACACATCATTATACATCTGGACGATCGTGTAATAGGTACTATTACTTTGAATACTATCGTAGCCATAGAACGGCGTAAACTGACTTAAGGTTCCTGTTTTTTGCAAGAACTGATGGTTTCCCGAAAAATCAATGCGAATGGCTTTTGTCACCGAAGCTGGCGTGGTTGACGGATAAACGCTCGGAGAATTTTCTATATACATATCCATCGTGGGATAATTCGAAAGCCCCTGAACAAGGGCACCCGCATTTGTTTCGGCGTGGCCACCCAAAGCCCCAAGGCCGTGGCCACCATATTTGTGAACGTCAAGACCTCGCACGATCGAAAGTTGATTTTGTTTTCTCATCGTATCATACATCGGATGTGAAAGCACTGGACTGATCGCCGTCGCTGAGGACATCGTACTGAGCATCATTTCCATGGCCCCTGAACTTCCAATCGGAGTCGTAGCGATGGATCTATTAGGCCAGAACTCTTGCAGGGGATTATGATCCAACCAAAAAACCATCATTTTTCTATTTGTCAGCGCCGTTTGAGCTTGCGCAGTTTTGACTTAGTTCGTATTTTTTCTTTCAGTTTCATTTGCGGCATAAAAAAGTTATTTAAAATAGACCATTCGTTGTCATACAGATCATTG
>JAYWEQ010000087.1:0-3145 GCA_043779185.1 Pseudobdellovibrionaceae bacterium | reverse complement strand
ATGTATAAAGTTTTGCCACCAGGCTGCCGACATCGGAAAAGAGTCTAAAAAAGTGAGGATGATCATGACAATTTTAAACCGTTTAAAGAATCTGGCTTTCCTAGCTGCAAGTTTGAATATTAGCTTAAGTCCCTTGGCTGTAGCGGCTCAAGCGACTCAAAATAATGTGACGGCAGCCAAAGAATTTCTAAAAAGAGCCGGCCTTAATAAAGGTCAAATCACCGTCGGCGAATACTACCGAAATATTTTAGGTGATTTAACGCCTGCAGAAATTGCAAAGATCAATCCGTACTTCTTACTTCACCAAGATGAGCAGATGCCAGCGATTGACCCTGTCACTTTTAAGGATAAAAACAATGTTGAACAAGTTCGTCTGGCCGTCACATTAAAAGGTAAAACCTATTCGTTTCAAACGGAGGGTTCAGGCAATAACGTGAAGCTTAAAATGAACGCCTATTCAATCGATGCAAAAGCTTTGCAAAATCCAGAATTAATGATGGAAGGCATCGCTAAGGAGATGGGACTTCGCCCAGAAAAAAATCCGAAAGCTTTATCAATTAAAGATTTAAAATTAGCGCCTACGTTCGCAGAGTGGAGCCATTTTACAAAAGAGCAAAAAGTTGAATTCCTCATCTTGACTAGATATTTAATTGAGGACATTCAGAAAATTCTGCCCGTTAGTAAGGATCCGAAATCAGTTCAGAATGATTCTTACAATTCAATGGATAAATACGCTTTGATTTTTGAAATCCTAAACCCAGAGGCTTGTGCGGGCAAGCCTGGCAAAAATGGTCCTAAAGGCAAAAAGGGCGAAGTCGCCTCAGGCAGATGCATCGTTGCGGGTTACGTCACTGAATATGGTAAGAATGGCTCTTGCGGAGGACAACCCGATGGACGCCTTGATTTAGATTCCCAACAAAATGCTGTGAAGCCTGGTTTATCTTCAGTTTGCCCAGGCGGTAAGGGCGGCGCCGGAATTTCCTGTAATCCTCTTTTTTACGGTTATAATGACAGTGGTTCTCCTTATTGTGTTTCTGGAGCCACAAGCCACGCGACTGAACAGTGTAATGGGCAAAGTGTTTTACGCCGGGATAGCAACGAATTAGGCGACATCAAAAAAATCTTAAGTTCCTATTTAAAAGATAAAAATGGCCACGGTTTAAAATCGGCTGAGAAAAATTCAAAAGGCGAAATTGAAATCGGCACAGAAACAGCTGAAGATTACAAAATCGTTGAAGAGCAACTAGCAGGTCTTGATAAGACATTTCGTGATGCTTTAGATATTTGTGAAGCTGGTGAAAAAAATGTGTCGATGGATTCAAAGATCAATATTCCAAAGCCTTTGATGAAAAAAGAAGACCAAAAATCGGCTTGTAATGCCATCGTAAAAAGATATATCGCAGTTCAACAATTGCAATTAGCTCCAACCACGCCTCCGCGCGATATCGCCAGCGATACGCAAAAGCGCGCACAAGGGGACGGTTGCCCAACAACTAATGATGGAACTTGTGCTTGTTCAACCGATGGCGCTAAAGTTGGCGGCGGTCCTGTTAAACCTGCGTGCGGCGGCTTAGCTGTCGGTCCTGAAGAAGACGTTGTCGCTGCAGTAGCACCTAAAAAAGAAGCTGGATTTTGTCGTAAATATAATGACGATGGCACAACGAGCATTACAACACCCTGCGGTTTAGCAGGAGTCGCATTGCTTGGACTTGTAGGGTGGGGACTTTGGAAGTGGTTAGATAAAGATAAAAAAGTAAACCAAAAAACCTCTGATCCAGCACCTTCGCCAGTGACAGTGCCTGCGACAGGAACAACAAATCCGACGCCAACTCCAACAACGCCGCCAATTGTTGAAAATCCACCCGTCGCCCCAGTGCCATTATCTGAAGGCTCAGGCACAGCGCCGTTAGCGCCAACCCCAACCGGTGGTGGAGCAAGGAAGCTTGCGCCAGATCCAGGCGCAAGATAAAGGTGGACATTGATTACTCAGCAGCAACCAGAAATTAATCCAAAAACTAGAACCCCTTCCCCTTCCGGAGGGGGTTCTGCATTAAATGATCTTCAAAAAGATTTTAGAATTCCGGCTTTTTCCTGGGATGCAAAAATTGAATTTCGAAGCGGGCCCGTGCGCCGCGATGGTCGAAAAAAAGTTTTTTGGTCTTGGATGGCATCCCTCATTGATACCTTATTTCTTATTGCCATCAGCTGCTTATTTTCCATGGTTTTTGCGAAAGTCATGCACACTTCGACCTATTCAGTTTTCAGAGATCTGCAGGTGATGGGATATTCGCTGGGCGCTAAAGGACTTGTTGGGATCGTGCTTTTGATGGCGTCTTGGTGTTATATGGTTTTGCTGCGAGGGCTTTTTGGCTCATCCCTGGGCGAGTGGGCCTGTGATCTTAGGTTAGGCGCACCCTTTGATGAAGAACGACCTTATTTTATTTCAAAAGTGATTTTTCGCGCTACTTTAATTCTAGCGACGGGCATTGTCACTTTACCCATTTTATCCTTTTTAACGGGTCAAGATATTGCCGGACAAATCTGCGGACTTCGATTATTTTCTTTAAAATAACCAGCGACTTAAAATTTCATAATGCTGAGTCTGCGGGAACTGATCGACAATAAAGGTTTCTTTAAGTTGATAACCCATGGCTTTCAGTTTTTGCCCATCCGTGCTCCATGTGGCCGGGGAGCAGGATAAGTAAATAAATTCAGAAGGTTTTTCAGAACTGTCTTTCAATGTTTCAACGAACCCCATCAGCCCCGACCTAGGTGGGTTGACCACCAGAACTTCATGGCTTTCGAATTCAATTTTCTTTCTCTGTTGGTGATCGCCAATTTGAAAATCAATTTTTTCAAATTGCGCTTGAAGGTTCGGACTTTGATTTAAAGTTTGCTGAAGACATTCTAAACTTAAAGCATCACTTTCAAAAATCCTTAAGCTTTCAACATGTCCCAATAAAGCCAGACTTAAGTTACCAATTCCTGCGCCAAATTCTGAAGCCTTCAAGAAACCACTTTGCGAAACCCAATTTTGAATTTGCTGTACAATTAAATAGTTGGCTTTCATGCTGGGCTGAGTGAAAGAGGCAATATGACAAAAAAGCGCAACCCTTTGATTTTGAAACAGACTTTCAAACCACAA
>JAYWEQ010000086.1:0-4877 GCA_043779185.1 Pseudobdellovibrionaceae bacterium | reverse complement strand
AGCCCCACATGCTAGGCGGAACTTTTGAAAAACCAGAGGCTACTGCTGACGGCAGAATCTCCCCTGTGATTAAACATGGAGTTTCCTTTATCTCTGTAGGGCTTCTTATTAGTCCAGATGACCCTGTGATATGGCGTGCGCCAATGGCCACAAAGATGATTGCGCAATTTATCACTCAAGTTTCTTGGGGCAGCTTAGATTACCTTCTTGTCGACCTCCCCCCGGGAACTGGCGATATTCAAATGAGTCTAAGCCAGCAGGCATCCCTTTCAGGGGCAATCATTGTAACAACCCCACAGGAAGTGGCGCTTGGGATTACTAAAAAAGGCATTAAGATGTTCGAAACACTGAATGTCCCCATCCTTGGTATAGTCGAGAACATGAGTGGGTTTACCTGTCCGCATTGTCATACAATCACTCCGATCTTTAAAGAGGGTGGCGGAAAAATTTTAGCTGAGAAATATAAATTTCCATACCTAGGTGCGATTCCACTAGATCCTAAAATCGTTGAAGCTGGCGATACTGGAGTGCCGGTTATTCATTATTCACCTGATTCGCCGGCGGCACAGTCCTATCTGGATATTGCAAGTCGCTTAGAGAGTAAGCTTAAAGGGCTCGTCTCTGATTCTTCTCAGCCTAAGGAAATGGAACTTTCAGCGACAGGAGAGCTAATGCTTTTTTGGCCCGATGGTCATCGGAGTGTCTATACTCCCTTTGAACTTAGGTCTGCTTGTGCCTGCGCCATGTGTATAGATGAAAATAACGGAAAGAAAATATTAGACACAAAAAATATCAGTTCTGACATTCGAATTACCAATGCAGCCACTGTCGGACGATATGCAATTACCGCGCAATTTTCTGATGGCCACAGAACCGGAATTTATACTTTTAAGCGACTCAGAGAGTTGGGAAGATAGGATAACAATATGGCAGATATTTTAAATAAATATCCTGAAAATGTAGCTGGTGAATATTTTGTCGACAACACATGCATCGCCTGTGATGCATGTGTTTTAGCGGCATCACAGAATTTTACTATGCATGCTGATGATGGTCACTCCTATGTTTCCAAGCAACCGGAAACTCCTGAAGAGGTAGCAGCTTGTAAAGAGGCAATGGATGCGTGTCCTGTAGAGTCCATTGGGCGAGTCGGATTGTAACAAAAACATTTAAGATAAATTAATTTTTAACAAAAAAGGAGAATGAAATGGTGCAGGTAAATATCACGAAAGAAAGCACAATGCGCGAAATTATTGAAGCCTATCCAAATGCTCAGCGGGCTTTATTTCAACGCTACCATATTGGTGGCTGTAATAGCTGTGGTTATCAGCCTGAAGATACAATTGTGGCAGTAGCTCTTAATCATAAGATTAGTGATATTGATGGAGTCATTGCATTCATTAATCAAGCTGAAGAAAATCCTCAGGGATTAGAAACTACTCCACAAGAAGTCAGCGAAGCTTTAAAAAGCAGCCAGCCTCCCCGCCTTATTGATGTCAGAACAATGGAGGAGTGGAACCTTGCTAAGATAAAAGATGCCCAATTGAACAATGAAGAGCTTGCCGCAGAGATAATGAAATGGCCAAAGAATACGGCCATTGTCTTTTTTTGCCATCACGGACAAAGAAGTTTAGACGCAGCCTCATATTTTTCCGGTCATCGATTTACTAACGTGAAATCAATGACAGGCGGTATCGATGCTTGGTCTTTAAATATAGATCCCGCCGTACCTCGCTACGAAATAGATCAGAAGGCCTCTCAAGACGGCATAGAAATTCGACCACTCCGTTCGGTAGTTTCCCAAGAAGCTGGTTGTCGCAAGTGAAAAATAATCATTCATTGAAGTCTGTAAATGTCTGCAGCCAACTCTAAACATCAAGCTTCATCGATTAGGGCGGATGGCACACGCGCACGCGTGCTCGTCGCCATGAGCGGCGGAGTCGACAGTTCCGTTGCGGCAGTGCTCTTAGTCGAGCAAGGCTTCAACGTAGTCGGCGTAACAATGCAAGTTTGGGATTACTCGACTTCCGACATTGAAGAAGGTTCGGGCACTTGTTGTTCGAGTATCGACGTCGACGATGCTCGTGCGGTTGCCGATCGCTTTGGCTTTCCATTTTACGTGATGAATTGTGAGGCAAAGTTCAAAGCGAACGTGATCGATCCATTTATTGCCGCGTATCTTGAGGGCAAAACACCTTTGCCGTGTGTGAACTGTAATACTTATTTGAAATTCGATCACCTCGTTCAAAAAATGCGGGAACTTGATTGCGATTACTTGGCGACTGGCCACTATGCACGTATTGAAACGACCTCTAGCGGCCGTCCAACAATAGTTAATTCGACCGACGACTGGAAAGATCAAACGTATTTCTTGTTCACGACAGAGCCTACAATCATTCCGCATTTATTATTTCCGATTGGGCATTTGAAAAAAGATGAAGTACGCAAGATCGCCGAAGCCCATGGTCTTGTGAATGCACGCAAAAAAGATTCGACGGGTATTTGCTTTGTCGGTAATAAAGGTTACGACAACTTCATCGAAGAGCATGTCGCTAAAGATTTGTTGCCTAGCGGTGTGATTCGTCTGTATCCGAGCGGTGAAGTGATCGCCAAACACGACGGCATTCATCATTACACTTATGGCCAGCGCAAAGGTCTCGGCGTCTATCGCCATGAACCCGTTTACGTTATCAAAATCGATGCAGCCAAGAGCGAAGTTTGGGTCGGCGACGAACAATACTTGTACTCAAGCGAAGCTAATTTGGTGAAGCCGCACTTCATCGACGACATTGCTGACGGTGAACGCTTGAAAGTGAAAATTCGTTATCAACACAAAGGTGTGTGGGCGCGCATCTTCAAAAAGGAAGATGGCCTGCGCGTTGAGTTTGAAGAACCTGTTCGTGCGGTCACACCCGGTCAAGCGGCGGTCATGTATCGCGACCAACAGTTGGTCGGCGGCGGATGGGTCATCTGATGTTGGCAAAAATTCATCACGTTGTGATTGTGGGTGGGGGATTTGCTGGTCTCAACGCCGCCAAATCCTTAGCAAACAAGTCCGATATTAAAGTAACCATTATTGATCGTCGCAATTATCATCTTTTTCAACCGCTCCTATATCAAGTGGCTACGGCTGGCTTATCTCCAGCTGATATCGCTGTACCGATTCGGTCTGTCTTGGCAAACGCAAATAATATCGATGTACGCATGGGAAACGTCACAACCGTCAATATAAATAACAAAAGCATTACCGCCGACGAACAAACTTTCCATTATGATTTTCTTATCCTAGCGTGTGGAGCAAAGCACAGTTATTTCGGTCACAACGACTGGGAGGATTTAGCACCAGGCTTGAAAACATTGGAACAAGCCACCGAAATTCGTCGGCGCATTCTTCTGGCTTTTGAACTAGCAGAAAAAGAAGAAAACCCCCAGAAGAAGAAAGAACTTCTTACTTTTGTCATCGTCGGAGGTGGCCCTACAGGAGTGGAGCTTGCTGGCGCCATCAGCGAAATCAGCCGGTACACCTTAGAAAGAGATTTTAGACATATCGATCCTTCCAGTACTCGAGTTCTTCTTATAGAGTCCGGCCCCCGAATTCTCGCAAGTTTTAAAGAACACCTTTCCAAAAAAGCCGCACGAGATCTGGAGACGATGGGTGTTCAAATTTGGACCTCAACTCAGGTGACAAACATTACAATAAACGGTGTGGAAATGGGATCTGAAGCCTTGCGAGCTGCTACAGTTTTATGGGCAGCCGGGGTTAAGCCTTCAAGTCTTGGAAAAACCTTAGGCGTTCCTCTTGATCTACAAGGGCGCGTGATTGTGGAAAGGGATTTAACTATTAAAAATCACCCCGATGTTTTTGTCCTAGGTGATCAAGCCCACTTTCAAATAGGAATCCAAATAACCAATCAAACAATTCTACCTGGCCTTGCTCCGGTGGCTATGCAGCAAGGTCGTCACGCTGCTAAAAATATCTTGAAAGCAGTAAATGGAAAGCCGAAAGCAGATTTTGTCTATCGTGACAAAGGACAAATGGCGACAATTGGTCGACGAAAAGCAGTCATGCAAACCAAGTCTATGGAAATGGCCGGGCTTTTCGCCTGGCTAGCCTGGTTGTTTGTTCATATTTATTATTTGATCAGTTTTAAGAATCGTTTTTTTGTTTTTTACCAATGGGCCTGGTCTTACTTAACATTTCGTCGGGGTGCCCGATTAATCATCAGTAAAGACTGGCATTCAACACAACGTTAAAAGTTGGTCGATTTCCTCCGAAGTAAACCGGCCTTGAGTAAGTGGGAATCATCATGCCGGTGCCTGTGCTTCCTCGTCTTGCAAAAGTTCTTCGATGTCATTACGGCGGTAGTAAGTTGATCCATTGTCGAAAGAAATGATCTTGCCTTCCTCAGACTCTTGGTCAGCCCATGGTCTGGCCCCCTAGAACTAATCCAGGTCCTAAGGTAGGATTTGGCAAACGGAAGGGGCCTTTGTGGCAAGAAAACATTATGCAGTGGAAGAAATTATCAAACATCTTCGAACAATTGAAAATGGTCGTGTCCATTAGTTCTGGATATTGATATTTAAGACTCGTGTTGAACATGCAGGAGAGGAAGACGATTTTCCTCTTCCGGATTTCCTTGGATTTTCTTTGGCTGAGGCTTGCCATCTTTGGCATCTGACTTCCATCGTTGAACGTTCGCCATGCAAACTCCCAGTTGTTCAGCCGCTCGACCAATCCCGATTCGCATTGCTAGTTCGGCAGCTTGTTGTTTAAACTCTGGAGTGTACTGTCGATTTGTCTTCTTGCCCATCTATTCCCCAACATTTCTGGACATCTCTGTCCGGTAAAATGTGTCCACTAAATCGGGGGAACTTCA
>JAYWEQ010000085.1:0-22942 GCA_043779185.1 Pseudobdellovibrionaceae bacterium | reverse complement strand
AATATCAGGCTCATGTTAAAACGAGCAATTATTTTAAAGACGTTAGGCTATCTTTTAAAATGTGCATTCGCCTCTGGGCTGATCATGTTTGTTTGCATGGCAGCTGGCGAACTATTTGTAAATCCGCAGCTCTTTCGAAGTTTTTTGATGAAACCTAAGATCTGGCATTTAATTATTTTGGAGTCACATTAAAGAAGAGGGTGGCCAATTATTCTTGGAAGTTCATCTGAGTAAATCAAATGTTGTCGTCGTTGAGGGGAAAGCCGGAGGAATAATTTCATACTTTAGTAGTAGCAATAATACTTCCGGTACAATTTCTTGCGAACCGCTCTAAAGCCACCTGAATCTCGAGCTTGAGAACAGCAATTAAAACAGAATCCTTCGACACCCGTCAGGCTGAGTAAAACCTCGGTCTGTTTTTTTATAAGCCATAAGGGTTCCCGAACAATCGATGTTACTTTTCTTAATGGCGTGAAGCTGAGGCCCTAATTTCCCAGATTGGCACTTTGACAACTGCCTGGTACTTAACGCGATTGCAATAACAAGTAATTTCGATAAGATCAAACCCTCATGCCAGAACTGCCAGAAGTTGAAACCGTTCGTTGCGGTTTAGAAGAGATACTTGCTCACAAGCCACTGCTTATAAAAATCGAGCTGCGCCGGCCTGATTTGCGTTTTGAAATCCCAATAAAAAAAGTTCGATCTCTTGAAGGACAAGCCATTCTTTCCGTCGGGCGAAGGGCGAAATATCTTTATTTTGAAACGGCGAAGGGTTTCTTAATTTCACACTTAGGGATGACGGGCAGTTGGCGCATCAAAACAGAGGCCGAATTTGGGACCCATGATCATGTCATTCTACATTTTTCTGAAGGGCTGAGTTTGATCTATCGTGATCCGCGTCGCTTTGGAATTTTTGATTTTTCAAAAGATCTTTTGGGAGAGCCTTTTTCTTTGATGGGACCAGAGCCTTTTTCTGAGGATTTTTCGGCCAGCTATTTGAAATCCAAATTAAAAGGCAAAAAGGTGCCGATTAAAAATATTTTGATGGATCAGCGCCTGGTGGTCGGAATTGGGAATATTTATGCCAGTGAAATTCTTTTTGAGTGTGCCATCAGGCCGCAAAAAGCCTCAGGTCGCGTGACTTTTTTGCAACTAGAAATGATTGTTGAAAAAACGCGGGCGGTTTTGCAAAAGGCAATTTCGGCAGGGGGATCGACATTACAAGATTTTGCTCACACCAATGGCGATTCGGGAAAATTTCAAAATGAATTCTACGTTTATGCAAAAGCGGGCGAACCTTGTCGCCTTTGCGGGGCTATGATTAAAACTCGATCAATGGCTGGCAGAAGTACCTTTTGGTGCGTAAGATGTCAGCACTGATAGATTTGGAGTTGTTTCCGCGTTTTGAATAGGCTAACGTCCAGAGTTGTCAGGGCAATTTAAATGCCATTTTTAATTAACGGAAGGACTATCCATGAAATCTTTAGTTGCGGCCTTATTGGTGACTCTCGCTTTAACAACCGGCTTCACTTGTTCTAAAAACACAAGCACAGAAGTGAACAAAACAGAAGTGGCTCCGCCGCCAGTGCAAGACCAAATGGGTGCTCCAGCTCCGGCAGAAGGTGCGGCCCCTGTTGCTCCAGCCACTGGTGAAGCAGCTCCTGCCGCTCCAGCGACCGAGCCTGTTGCTCCACCTCCAGGTCACTAATTCTGGCTCGAGTAAATGCTAAATGTTTTTTGAAACAGGACTTCTTCTAATAAAAGAGGTCCTGTGTTTTTTCAGGCCCTTTGAAACTCCGTCTTGCTCTTACAATTTGATAAGAGTTTAATTATAGAGTCATCAAAGGAGATCATCTTGGAAACCATGCCGTTTTATGGAATTCTTTGCCAGCAATTGCCCTGCGGCGTTTGCGCGGCCCTTGTCATCATGGCACTTTTATTTTTGGGATTTTTTAGTAGCCCCCTGATTGCTTGGGCGATCGTTTCGGTCTTACTTTTGTTTTGCATTGGGGCGCCCTCGGCAATCATCGCAGGAGCCGGTGTCGTATTCCTTATTTTCTTAATCAAGCCCTTACGAACAATCTTAGTTTCGAAATTGGTTTTAGCCTTGTTTAAAAAATTAGAGCTGGTGCCAAAAATTTCGGAAACAGAGCGCGTGGCTTTGGAAGCCGGAGTTGTGTGGATTGAAAAAGATTTATTTTCTGGCAAACCGGATTTTAAAAAAATCTTAGCCGAACCCTACCCAAACCTAACAGCTGAAGAAAAAGCCTTTATGGCAGGGCCTGTTGAAAAACTTTGTGAGCTGATTGACCCTTGGAAAATTTGGCAGAAAAAAGAAATTGGTCAAGATGTCTGGGATTATATTAAGAAAGAAAAATTTTTAGGAATGATTATTCCCAAAGAATACGGTGGCCTGGGCTTTTCGAATTTAGCGCACTCTGAAGTGATCATGAAGCTTTCCTCGCGGTCCTTGCCAGCGACGATTTCCGTCATGGTGCCGAACTCGTTGGGGCCGGCGGAACTTTTAATTCATTACGGAACCCAGCAACAAAAAGATTATTTATTACCAAGGCTTGCCAGTGGGGAAGAAATGCCTTGCTTCGGTTTGACAGAGCCAATGGCTGGCTCTGATGCCGGATCCATCACATCTTCCGGAATTTTGTTTAAAGGCGAAGACGGCAAACTTTATATTCGCTTGAACTGGAATAAGCGTTGGATCACTTTAGCAGCGATTTCAACGATGATTGGTTTGGCCTTCCGATTGCGTGACCCTGAAAAATTATTAGGTAAAGGCGAAGATGTTGGAATCACTTGCGCCTTAGTTCCTGCAAACCTGCCGGGTGTGGTTGTGGGCCGAAGACACGATCCTTTGTCTGTTCCATTCTATAATTGTCCCACTCAAGGGAAAGATGTTGTGATTCCTGTTGATGCCGTTGTTGGCGGCGTTTCAGGACTGGGTGGCGGTTGGGGAATGCTGATGGAGTGTTTGGCGGCCGGGCGTGGAATATCCCTTCCAGCGCAAGCCACAGGTGGATCTAAGTTGGTTTCTAGAGTTGTCGGAGCGCATGGCATGATTCGCCGTCAGTTCGGAGTTTCCATTGGAAAATTTGAAGGAATCGAAGAGCCCATGGCCCGCATCGGCGCATTTACTTATGGTTTGGAAGCCATGAGAAAATTCACCGTCGGTGCGCTAGATAAAGGAATTAAACCGCCGGTGATCACGGCCATCCAAAAATATTATTCGACCGAGTGGGGCCGAAAAGTTATCAATGATGGAATGGACATTATGGGCGGTGCCGGAATTTCTTTGGGGCCCCGTAATTTATTAGCTGAAATGTATGTTGCGACTCCGATTGGGATTACAGTTGAAGGCGCAAATATCATGACCAGAACTTTGATCGTTTTTGGACAGGGCGCGCTTCGCGCCCATCCCTTTGCTTTTGCAGAGGTAAAAGCCATTGAAGCTAATGATGCCAATGCGTTTGATACGGCCTTTTGGGGTCATATCGGGCATGTTATTAGAAACCTCTGCCGCAGTATTTTATTATCTGTGACTCGGGGTTATTTAGCAGCAACACCAGACGCTCATCCTAAAACTAGAAATTATTATCGCAGACTTTCTTGGGCCAGTGCTAGTTTTGCGATCATGGCTGATATTGCCATGGGTGCGCTGGGTGGTTCTTTAAAGATGAAAGAAAAAATCACGGGCAGATATGCAGATATATTGGCTTATCTTTACATCGCAAGTGCGGTGCTAAGACGTTTTGAGGCAGAAGGTCGACCCGAAGATCATTTGCCCTTCGTTCATTACAACTTAAAGCTATGCCTGCACGAAATTCAAAAATCCTTTGACGGAATTTTTGATAACTTACGGGTCCCAGGATTACGTTGGTTTCTAAAAGGCTGGGTGGGGGCCTGGTCACGGATTAATTCTTTGGGTTCGCAAGCTTCTGACGGTTGGTTGCACGCCATTTCTTCTGAAATGCTAGATAATGGAAAAATGCGTGAAGATCTGACCGAAGGGATTTACATTCCAAAAGATCCAAAGCAAGCCTTGGGTCGCTTGGAACATGCTTTTAAGGCGGTTCACCGCGCCGAAGCGGCTGAGAAGAAAATCAAAAAAGCGATCAAAGACGGCGTTCTTCCAAAGAAAAAAGTTTATTTATTACTGGATGAGGCCAAAGCAAAAAATATCATCACCGGCGATGAACATCGAATGATTTTGGAATCCGATGCCATCAGGTATGATGCAATCTTGGTGGATGATTTCAGCGAAGACCAATATCACGGTCGAGCGCCGTATCCTTAAATTCGGACGGCGGCCTTTTTTATTCCTGTAACTTTGTTTCCAAACTTACATAGGAACGCAAGCGATCGGGACATACCTGAAGTCTTCGCTTTTGTTTTGTCAGAAGAAACAAGTTCATACGATCCAGGTTCATTTTTTTGAGCGTCCACTGCAACTCGCACGTCGAGCAAGCTCAGCCAAACAACACGCTCTCCCTCTCCTAGCGTCCTTACGAATTCCAAAGGAATTCGTAAGGCAACAACGAAACCCCAGAAAATACTAAAATAGAAAATTAATCTTGAGGGGTTAGCTTGCTAAGCGTGCGACTTCGCCATCGTCGACTCAGTGATCACAGTCTCACGCACAACCACAACTTTAATCTGACCAGGATAACTGCACTCTTGCTCGATTTTTTCAGCGATTTTTACGCTGAGGTGCATGGCCTTCACGTCATCGACTTTGCGACCGTTGACCATGACTCGGCATTCACGACCACCACTAAGGACATAGCAATCCGTGACACCTTCAAAGCTTCGGGCGATGTCTTGCAGTTCAGTGATTTTTTGATTGTAGGATTCAAGGGTGGATCTGCGAGCCCCTGGACGACCGCCTGACATCGCATCAGCAGCGATCACTAGGTAGGCCAGATCCGAAGCCGGAGCCACATCATTATGATGGGCGCGAACGTTATGAACCACATCCACAGCTTCACCACGGGCTTCAATAAAATCAGCACCGATGACCGCATGGCCGCCATCGACTGCGTGATCCATGGATTTACCAATATCGTGTAACAGTCCAGACCGACGAGCTTTTTTTACATTCAGATTCAGTTCGGCAGCCAGTAAACCGCACAGCCAGCCCACTTCGCCGCAATGAAAGTACTGATTCTGGGTGAAAGAATATCTATAGCGCAGTGAACCCATCATCTGACGGACTTCGGGATGCATATTATCCATTCGAAGCTCTTTTGCGATGCTATCGCCATCATGTTTGATTTGTTTAAAAAGCTCTTTTTTCTGGTTTTCAGCAATTCGCTTAATGATTTCAGGATTGATCGGTTTTTTTTCTTTAAAAATTCGCTCCATCGTTCGGCGAGTCAGTTCGCGGCGGACCGGATCGAAGCCGGCGATCCCAACAATATTTAAATTATCTTCAATAATAATATCGCAACCGCAAACTTCTTGGACGGCTTTAATATGCAAGCCCTCCGGATCCGCAAATTTCTTTCGAGTGGCCTCATCAGGAATATTGACCGCACCAATGCCGCGCTCAGCACAATAGGGTCTGGCAAAGCGTTCCAGCGTCGTATCCAAAACACGTTTGGCATATTGTTCGGAATGCATTTTGTAGTCTTCTTCAGTGTCGTCGATATGCTTCTGAGCCCGTCTTTGAGTTTCCTCCTCAAAGCGTTCCATAAGGTATTTTTTGGCATCTTCGGTTCCCGTATTGCACTGCTTGGACAACTGGTCCACAAGCTGCAAAAGGACCGTTTGAAAGATGTCTTTTTTCTGTTGGTACTGAAGTTCGGACTTTCTGAGGGTGCCTTCTTCGTGCTTCACTTGATTTTCGCGCTCGATTAAGTTGCGTTTTTCAGTGCCGTACATGACGTCGATTTTTTGTTTTCGTTCTTCGGCAATTTCTTGCAGTTCTTCGATACGTTCTTCGTACTTCAGCATTTCCGGTTCCGCTTTAGTCCAAAAAATAGTTTCAATTTCTTGCTGAAGTTCTTTTTCTTCCAAAGCGCGAATTTCTAAAGCGTCTTTAGCTTCTTGCAGAATATCCTGCGCATCAGATTGGGCCCAGCGAATCAGTTGCGCGCGGAACAAACGATGCATGAAAAGTCCTAAGACAGCTCCCGTCACCAATCCAACCACTGATCCAATAATAAGCATGCTTGTTGTCATACAAGGTATCCTACGAGATTTCATAGCGTTAAACCATCATTAGACGCCTATGGGGCGGGGGGTCTTTGCGAAATTGTACTGAAAAGCCCCTTGCGTGATATTATAACCAGGACATGACAGTTCTTCTTCTAAAAGAAATTTGGTTCGAGTTCACAAGATCACGGGGACCGGGGGGTCAACATGTGAACAAGACAAACTCGGCGGCGCTGCTGAATTGGCATGTCCAATCCAGTACCGCCTTTTCAGATGAGCAAAAAGCTTTGATTTTAGGCAAGCTTGAAAATCATATTAATTCGGAAGGTTATCTGCACCTGCGCAGCGATCAGTTTCGGGATCAAGATCAAAATAAGAAAGCCTGCCTGAATAAGCTGGATCTTTTGATTCAATCAGCCCTGTTTAAACCTAAGAAAAGATTTAAAACAAAGCCCACTAGATCCGCTGTTAGAAAGCGCATTGAAACCAAAAAAATCAAAGGCGAAACAAAAAAACTTCGTGGCAAGGTCAGTTTTTAAAAGCCGTCTTTGACTTGCAATTACGAAGTTTCTTGGACTTTTCGCGAAAAATAAATAGCTCCCAGAGTGCACGCCGCCGCAAAATATCCGGCATAACCATAATTCAGCAGATGCCCGCTAGCGTCTTTGATGACGATCAGTCCCGCCAAGTAGGAGGCCGCCGCCGCCGAGAGTTGTTGCACGGAGCTTGCGATACTCATAAAGCTGCCGCGATATTTAGGAATGGGAGCCGATGAAATCGTCGCCATGGCCGGCACCATTCGACCGCTCATGCACAAAAAGAAAAAGGCCACACAAGAAAGCGTCACCAGAACTGGTTGTGGTCCCAAGTGGGTGATAATAAGCACTGGAATAATAGAGACTAAAGCCGAAACTAAAAATAACTTTTTGCGGCCTATCTTATCACTCAGCCGACCGGCCATGGGTGAAGAAAAAATCGAAATAATTCCGCCAACTAAATAGATATATTTTAATTGATCTTCAGCTAAACCAGTGTTGGCCACCAGCGAGGGACTTAAAAAGGGGATGATTGTGAATTGTCCCAAAATTAAAAAACACATAAAGCCTAATGCAAAAAGTAAATTGGGTGTTCTGATCACATGCAACAGAGAATGAAAAGGGTTGGCCTCACGAACACGGTCGCGCAAATGATTTTTCATGGGTTGCATGACAAAAAACACACTGGTCCAAACTAGGACTGAAACAATTCCTAAAAATAAAAAGGGTCCCTGCCAACCGTAGGTGTCTGCTAAATAAAGGCTGAAGGGGACGCCGAAGACCGAAGCCACAGAAAAGGCCGCTGTCGTGATGCCAATCGCCGTGCCTCGGCGGTCCAAGGAAATAGTATCGCCGATAATTGATAAAATTAAAGAGCCTAAAACGCCGCCAAAAGTTCCTGTGATAGCACGGGTGATCAGCAAACTTGAATAAGAATCGACCATCCCGCAGGCGATGGTGCCAATTCCAAAACCTAAATAGAAAAACAGCAGGCCGTGTTTGCGATCAAAGCGGTCGATCCAAAAAGAGGCTAAAAATCCACTGATTCCAGCGGCTAAAGTGTAGACTGAAACCAGCAGTCCAAACTGATGGGGTGAAATTTCAAAAATTCGCATCAGCTTGGGGCCTAGCGGCATGAGGATCATAAAATCAACAATATGGCTGAACTGAATGCAGGCTAAAATAGCTAAAAGAATTTTTTCAGAGCGTGAAAACATAGGTCCTCGGTGGGCCTATTAGAGCAAAATAAGTCTTTGAGAACAAACACTTTAGCTTGTTTTCCTGGTTTGATAATTGTAAAGCTGAGGGCATGAAAAACGTAATGACACTTGCTAAGTTACTGGTCTTGGTCGTGGTTCTGGCTGCGGTCGGAGCGTTATTTATTAATTACTATTCCTACATTTTTTCAAGAGTCGTCAGTGGGCCCGTTAAAAAAGTCGAGCGTGTCGACAGCCAAATGATTTTTGCGGCTCGAGCCGGAGAAGCACCAAATCCGCAAGTCTTTTCGTTTGCAGTTTCGATTGAAGATCAGAAAACCGGCGAAATCGTCGTTGCATCCACTGAAGATCGTCAGTGGGCCGCCGTTGAACCTGGACAATGCGCCACCGCCAGATTTTATCCTTACCCCTTTTGGGACGTCGATAAAGCGGGGACTTTTCACAATGCGCGCCTTTTGCACTTATTAAAAAATTGCGACCCTAAATAACCAGCTCAATAAAATCAGGGCTTTATCAAGATCTGTTTTTTTTCCCACTGCACCGCTGTTGTAATTAAAGACTCTAAATCTGAACACTGGGCTTTCCATCCCAAAGATTTAAAGGCCTTTGTTGCATCGGCGACAAGTTTTGGTGGATCCCCTTCTCTGCGGCCGATGATTCTAGTAGGCACTTTTCGCCCTAAGACTTCACTGACTTTATCAATCACCTGCAGGACAGAATAGCCATGTCCAGTTCCCAGATTAAAGGCTTCAAAGGTGATCTTGTTATCTAAAAGCTGTTTGAGGGCTGCGATGTGAGCAGAAGCTAAGTCATTGACGTGAATATAATCCCGAAGCCCTGTTCCATCGGCAGTCGGGTAATCGTTTCCAAAAACAGAAATTTCGTTTTGTTTTCCAAGACCCGCTTGAATCGCTAAGGGGATCAGATGAGTCTCGGGATCATGGGCTTCGCCAATTTCACCATCAGGGTCAGCACCCGCCGCATTAAAGTAACGTAATGCGACAGCTTCTAATCCCCAAGCCCGAACTGAATCTTGGAGTAATTTTTCAACCATCAGCTTGGATTGCCCATATGGATTGATGGGATTTTGTGGATGATCTTCGGTCAGGAATTCTTTATGAGGATTTCCATAGGTCGCGCAACTTGAGGAGAAAACAATTTTTTTAGTGCCTGCCTTTTGCATGGCTTTTAAAAGTGACAAAGTGCCACCAAAATTATTTTCATAATAAAGCTCGGGCATTTGAACTGATTCGCCGACATAAGCATAGGCTGCAAAATGAATGACGGCTTGAATTTGGTGCTCTTGCAAAGTGCGCACGATCCGTTCTGTTTCCTGAAGATCACCTTTGACAAGGGGGCCCCACTTGATGGCCCAAGAGTGGCCACGGCTTAAATTATCATAGACAACCGGTTCATAGCCCTGAATTTTCAACATTTTACAGGTGTGACTTCCGATATATCCGGCGCCGCCAGTCACAAGAATTTTATTAGACAAAGTGTGCTCCTTCAGTCATTTTTATGATCTGCACCTTATGAAAAGTATCGTCATTTATCAAGCTTATGGTCCACGCACTATCTTAGAACAGAATTTGTTCTCAGTGGTTAGTTTATTGAAACATCATCCAGACTTTAGCCAGGTTGAGAAAATCGTGATCTACACGGATGATCAAGGCTATTTCGATTCTTTCTTGGGCCCTCATCCGCGCGTTGAATATAAGCCCATCCATCCTGAGCGTTTGACCCAGTGGCGTGGGAGTATTGAGTTTGTTCACCGAGTGAAAATCGAAATGCTTCGCGATGTGGCCACCCAGTTTTCCGACTTCAACTTATTTTATTTAGACGGGGATACTTATTTCATGAAAGATCCCAATCCCTTGATGGGACAAATTAACATGCATCACAGTGTCATGCATGAGGCCGAAAATATCGTCAATCAGGGAAAAGACCCCTTATCCAAAAAAGTCGCGCGATTTTTAGCTCAGTTTGAATTTAATGTTGAAGGAAAAAAAATCAAAATCCCGCCTTCCATGGTGATGTGGAATGCGGGAGTGTTGGGTTTTTCACCGAAGTTTTTTGAGACTCTAAAATGTGTTCTTGAACTGACAGATCAGTCTTATGCCAAATATAAAAAGCATGTTATGGAACAAATGGCTTTTTCATATTTTTTGGCGGCCACGTCACGGATTCATAGTGCCGCTGAATATGTGCATCATTATTGGCGACAAAAAGAAGATTTTTCTGAATTAATTCAAAACTTCCTGATGCAACATAAAAATCTGACCCAAGCCTTGACGGCTTTCGACCAGATTCGATGGCCCCTTCCGCCGCCGCCAAAGGAAACTTTTTTTCAGCGATTTTTGCGAAAACTGAAGCCCTAGACTTAGGTTCTTGTTCCAC
Source organism: Pseudobdellovibrionaceae bacterium (assembly GCA_043779185.1). Lineage (GTDB taxonomy): Bacteria > Bdellovibrionota > Bdellovibrionia > Bdellovibrionales > Bdellovibrionaceae > JAYWDA01. Next base: position 12,624 of record JAYWEQ010000085.1, on the reverse strand, counting down.
AAATAAATGTTATGACAGCAACGTCATTTGCTTGGCCATGCTCTTGGGCTGAACATATTCTTATGGAACTATTACCTGAAACGCCATTCAAAGCTGACGATCCCCCAGCAGATCTTTTGGCTGAGCTAAGCCAGGAGTTGCGATCGCCTTTGAACACAATCCTTGGTTTTGCGACATTGCTGAAAGATCCAGAACTGAGTCAAAAGGATCAAGAACAGTTTATTGATCGAATTCTTTCCAATGGTGATGATCTTTTGCAGATTTTGGATGATGCCTTAAATCTATCTAAAATCACGGGCAAGGCCCCTTATTTAGAGCAAGTTTCTTTTAATATAGTCGAGATGATTTATGATGTCGTTCAAACCTTGAAGCCGATGGCTGATAAAAAAGAATTAGATATTCATCTTAAATTTAAGACTTCCATCCCAGAAACCGTCGTTTCAGACCCGCTGAAAGCCCGCCAAATCTTAAATCATCTTTTCGCAAGCACCATCCGTTCTGCCAGGGACGACGGATTTATTTTGATTTCCCTGTCGTTTGATTCTGAAGATCAGCAGCCACAATTACTGATTGAAATTGATGACTCGGGGGCCAAGCCAGAAGTTCCAATTACGACCCGAAAAATCCTTCGTCCAGGGTTTTCTTTATCTCAGAAATTTGCACAGTTGCTGGGTGGACGGCTGACAGTGCGGCCCAGTGAATTTGGCGAGGGCGATTGCTTTACATTTTCAGTTCCGTGCAGGAACACCGGAAATGTTAAATTGCTGACGAAAAGGAAAACTTCTGTTTCTTCAGAAAAAACGGAATCGTCGCCAAAAAAGGCGCGTCGCCTAAAAAATGTAAAAGTTCTTTCCGCCGAAGATTCGATTGATAATGAGACCATCATTCGTCTTTTTTTAAGCAAAGAAGGGGCGCTTTTAACCTATGTTCATAATGGGCTGGAAGCTGTCGAGGCTGTTAAAAATGGCGAATTTGATATTATCTTGATGGATATTCAAATGCCCTTAGTCGATGGTTTAGAGGCCACACGCCAGATTCGCCATTTAGGTTTTCAAAAGCCGATTATTGCTTTAACAGGAAAAGCTCTTCGCGATGATGCGGAAAAATCTTTAAAAGCAGGTTGCGATACGCACTTGACGAAACCCATCCGCAAAGAAATTCTTATCCAAGAAATTGAAAAGCGGGTGGTCTTAAATAAAAGCCCGTCCTGAGGATGAACGGGCTTTTATCAGCTAACGAAGAACCTTGAGAGCGGCTTCGTAATTGGGCTCTTTCGTAATCTCTGGAACTAATTCGGAATAAAGAACTTTATTATCTGGGGATAATATCACCACAGCTCGCGCAAAAAGCCCTGCCAGCGGCGTATCAAGCATTGTCACGCCCCAGTCTTTACCGAAGTCAGTTCGGAAGGCCGATAATGTTTCGCAATTGGCAATTCCTTCGGCGCCACAAAATCGAGCATTTGCAAAAGGAAGGTCTGCTGAAATATTAAGAATCACCGTATTCTTAAGGTCAGAGGCGACTTCGTTAAATTTACGGACTGAGGCCGCGCAGATGCCAGTATCGATACTTGGAAAAATACTGAGGACTTTGATTTTTCCTGCATAGTTGTCGATTGAGACTTCCGACAAATCATTTTTCACCATCTTAGCAAATGAAACCTTTTGACCCACGTGAGGAAGCTCTCCGATGGTATTGGCTGGATTTCCTTTAAATGTAATTTTAGACATAAGACTCCTTGGATTATTTGAGTCGATGGTAACGTAAATTTCTGAGGTCGCCAAAGAAATTTCTGGGGGGATCCTTAAAATAAAAAAAGGTGACCCTAAGAAGGTCACCTTTTTGACATGAAGAATCGATTTTTCTAAATTATTGCGATGAAATAGCGGATCCTTCGGGAGTGATCGTAATATCGACGCGACGATTCTGAGCTCGACCTTCTTTAGACTTATTGGTCGCAATCGGTTTCTCAAAACCAAATCCTGCTGACTTAACGTCAATATCCTTAAAACCATTTGATTTTAAGTAAGTCGCAACCGAATTGGCCCGGTCCTCTGAGATTTTCTTGTTTTGCGACTCGTTTCCCGTTGAATCGGTGTGCCCTTCAATATTGATTTGAGAACCATTCAAAGATTTAGCAACTTCAGAAACTTTCGCTAAAGTCGTCATAGAGGCTGCTGGTAAATCAGACCGACCACTGGCGAAGTTCATTTTCTTCAAGCGAATGACAAGATTATTACCTTGTTGATAAGCTTCGGCTTCGTCAGGAGTAAACTGACTTCGAGCTTTTTCGATCATCCGTTGCAGTTCAACATGTGCCTTTGCCGAAGTTAAATCAGCGTCTTTTGTTGCAAGCTCTGAACTCAGAACCTGATTTTTATTTTCTAAAGCCGTTTCAGTGGCAACCCCTGTTGCCGCAGCTTCAGAAAGATCTGTTTTTAGATTTTTAATCTGCCGATTTTGTGACACCAGCTTCAGCGCTGCGGGCTCGGATAAGTTTTTTCCATTTTGGGAAATGGTCGCCATGACATCCATCAATAAAGTGGCATCGGCGTTGGCCTCTTTAACAGCCGTCTGATAACCTTCGGGGTTTCGAACATTTGTCGAAATCACTGACTGGGCTGTTTTTAGTGATAACTCAGCTTTCTTGAAAGTCACAGGGGCTTTCCTTGAAGCACCCTCTTTCTGAGCGTCATTTACCATGGCTTGGGCTTTTCCAAGTTGATTTAAAATCACCGATCGGCGTTCAAGGTCGATGTAGCGAGTCTGTAGTTTGGCCAATTTATCAGCACTTACTTTTGCTAACCGATCAGAGTCAACACTGACATCCGAATCTAGCTCTTGCAGATCGCTGCGTAATTCAGAATGGCTTAAAGCTCCAGCTTTAAGGGCCGCTTGGCGGGCTTCAAACAGACCTGGTGCTTTGGCCTCACGATTCTCAGATGTGCTATAGGCTTTGTCCAAGGAGGTTCGGCTTTGACGGAGATCATTTAAGATCTCTTCTTGTTTTTTCTGCTGAGCTAAATCTGTTTTTGCTTCCTCCCAAGACTTGAGGGATTTTTTAAAATCACTGGGGGCTAAAACATCAATATTTTTTGCGACAGCCGCCTCTAAATCAGTGCTCAATCTAGTAATTTCTTCTTGAGGGTTGGCCGTTGAGGGGATGTCGCCTTTTTTAACATCAGAGGCGCAGGCAACAAAAATAAAACTGCAAAATGCGAGCAGACAAGACAAGATAAATCGATTTCTATTGATCACAAAGTATTTCCTTTCATGGTTCTGTTGAGGGCTCCTTTTTAAAATCTTAAGGAAGACCCGAAGCTTCAATCAGGCACTTCATCGGATCCTTTGGCAATCGACGACCCTAATTGTGCGGAAAACGTATTATATGAGCAAAAATTTCAGAAGGTTCCGAATTTGAAGCGGAAAATTAGAATTTGAGTATACTGCCTCTCTTTAAGCCCTATCCAGGAGACTGTTCTTGTGAGAAAATTTTTAAATTCGATGATGATGGGCTTCGTTTCAATAATTACTTTGAATGCCGAAGCTCGACCAACACTTTTAGCCACTGAATTAGAGAACGAAGTCATCGTGCTTATTCAAGATATGGCCGCTGACAGTTGGGAAGAAGCTAATATTGAGGCCAAAATTGATGGAGTCTATTACGATCAAGAGCAACAGGCTATTCTTATTGCTTATGAAACCCGTGAGTTGGACTCTTCTCAGCCTTTCGTTAGGCAGCCGCCCCTAGAGGTGCGAGGAATTTCATCCCAGCACGAGATTGTTCAAGAGGCTGCCAATGGATTTAGATCGTTGAACGATAAAATTACTCGACAAATTTTGGAAACAATATAATCGTTGCGCCGACAGGTTTCCCTTATTATATATAAAAGTTATCTCTTTCGGAGGCGATCTATGAAGCTCTTATTTTTAGGTTTATTATTTTTTGGACACTTTGCAAAGGCTCAAAGTTCTTGCACTGATTGGACGAAGACTCGGAATGTAAGCTGTGTTTTTGCAGGTGATATGGCCGATTTATGGCAGCGACAGTGCTTGGAGCCTTGTGGTTATCGCTCTGGATCTAGTGGTTGCGCCAACGAAAGTATTTGCGTCGATAGAAACATAAATCCCAATCAACTCTCTTCGAACTGCACGGATTGGACGCAAGAGTCAGGTGTGACATGCTTGAATGTGAATTCGGGTGATTGGGAGCAGCGTTGGGTTCGCGCTTGCCAAGACGGTTTTGCGGCTTTGCAATGGTGTTCGAATGAAAGACCGCCTTCTTATTAACGCCTAAATTGTTGGTGTCAAAAGTTTAGTCATCTAAGAAGCGTTCATTTCAAATTTATTGAATTTGGCAGCTAAAAGTCGCGGCCCTGGTTCTGCATCTGTTGTCCTTGGTTAGTTGATACATCCAAGGAGTTTACATTGAAATTCATGATCCTTATCACACTGGTTATGACGAGTTTGCAGGCTTTTTCGCAAGAAAACCCAATGGGATCAAGTTATGCCTTTTCTGGCGCCTGTTCCTCGCAAGGGTCTTGGACCCAATCAGCTCTGGCTTCGACGCAGAACTTGCGCAAAGTAACGCTGCAACTGAAAGATGATGCCAACTGCAAAGCCCTCGGGACCTCGGTTCAGGCCGCCATTGGAGATTTAGAAAGCCAAATTAAAACGGCTTCAGACACTCCTCGCCGAGCCAGTCGTCTTGCGCAAATTCCTCAAGAGATCGGTGCCCTTCGGGATTTTGCAACGGGTTCTTCTGAGATGCGCTCTAAAGTTTTGGGTCTGATGATGGATCGTTCGATGGAAGGTGCCACTTTATCTGCGCAAGTTCCACCGCCCTCCAGAGAAGAAGTGACTTCAAATTCAATGATTGATTTCGGAGCGCGCTTAAAAAGAAGCACCACCGTCGGCTTATCGATGTTGAATCAAGTGGTTGATGCCATCCCACAATTAGATCAATGTTTAACGGGCGACGGGCAGGCGGCCTTGGGATCGTACCTTAGTATGGCCGTTCAAGTGGCGTCCTCGTTTGCAAGTGGGGGAGGGGATACCAACGGAAGTCAGCTGGCCCTGACCATTTCAAAAATTACAAATCTAGTCCGAGAACGAAAATACACGAAAGTTCTAAGAAAATTAAATCAGCAAGAGTTTATGTCGTCCATGGCGTGTTTAATGGAAGTGACCAGTGAATCTTTTTGCCAAGCACGAGATGGCATGAATCTGTTTAAAACAGGCATGGCCAGTTTAAACCTGCAAAATTCGAAGAACATCTCAAATCAAACAGTCTCTGAGAAAAATCCTTTTGCGGGATATTATATTCTTAACACTCATGTGCCAAATATCACCCGATGGCTGCAGAAGTTACAGATTGGTGTTGATCCAAAACTTCCGACCGATGCTCTTTTTCAAAATAAAATATTAGATGAAGTTAATGATTATAATAAAGGTGTTAAAAGTCTGCTAGGACTTTATAATACTTCATTGCTAACGATTAAATCTTTGCCGACCCTTGAGGGTAAGCAAAATGCGGTCGTCGCCTTGGTCAACGCGATCTACGATCAAATGGTGAACGGCGGGTCTAATCGTGGCGGTGATCGAACTAACTTTTTTATCACTGGAAAAACCTATACAAAAATTCCATTTTTATTGATGGAGATCCCCATTCCTGACCAGGTTTCTGGAAAAGTCATGCCCATGATGAATTATAGCGATTGGCTTCAGTACAATATGGCAAATATTCCAGCTTTGCAGGATCCCGAGGCTTTGGCTGAAAAAATTGGCCGCAATATGAAGTCGATCATTGCTGAAGCGAATCTTTCGTCGATCGAGTATTTTAACAAGTGGTTTATCGTTGATAAAATGGCTTTGGCGACCGAGTCCATGGTCGACATTAATTATTCGGTCCGAGACAGCTTAAAAGCCATCGATGATTATCTTAAAATTCTACAATCCCGTGTCGTTTCATTGAATGGAGAAATCTCGACGATTCCTATGATTGTGGACACTCGCGTGCGTTTGAAGAAAATTTTAGATCAATATGATCGGATTCAGTCTTTGGGGCGCGAATTTAATGGTAAAAATTATGGTCGAATGTCGGACGAAGAGCTACAAAAAATTCCTCAGGCTTATGAAGAGCTGATCAACACGGTTTATGATCAATTTATGGTGATGCTTGCAAGATCAGGATTCGTTGCCAACCGTCTAACCACCTTTGTTTATCAAGATTATATTATGCTGATTCGGAATAAAGTTAATTTTACCGATTACCAGCGCGAACTTTTTACGGCCTTAGGCATGGGTGCTCTGGAGCGAATGATTCAAAATTTAGGGGGCAATCCTGCCAATGTGCAAAGCGATCTCAATATGGCGCTCAGAATTAATAAAGGAAATATTGAAGCCTTAGAGATGCTCTTAAAGGATAATGTGATTGCGACAATCTCTGAACTGAAGTTAACGGCTGATGGAAAATATGGAAATGCAAGCGCTCTGACTCGGGATAGTTTGAATCGGCTGATGAAGGACTATGCTCATGAAAAGGGAAGGCCTTATTTCGATATTCCGCAGACACCCCTAAGTCTTTATTTACCCATCCCGCAAGAGTTCCCCTTATTGATGGCTTACTTGTTTCAGCACTCCGACAGGTATCGGTTTTCTTCCCCCCACATGAGCGAAATAGGTCCACAAACAGAGTACAATGATGTGTCAGGAGTTTATGCCCAGCTGTGTGTTCAATCACTTGCCTTTTTTGATCAAAAGCCACTGATAGATTTATGTCAAAGGGCTGTTCTGACAAGCCCAATGACGAACGACCCTGATTATAGTGTCGGCTACCTGACACGCTTGAATTCTCATATGAATGACAAAGATAAAACTCCGCAAACAAGAGTTTCTTTAAATCATTCGGAGCGCATTTGTGCTTTTCGGGATTTCAATCGTAAAAACATGGTGCTTTATATGGCGATGGGGAAACACTAGCTAAGACCATTCACATAATTTAAAATTTCAGCCGCATGTCCTGCGGCTTTCACTTTCCTAAATTCGCCGACTAATTTTTGATTTTCATCAATGACAAAAGTGCTGCGTTCGATACCCATCACTTTTTTTCCATACATATTTTTTTCTTTGATCACATCAAAAAGTTGGCATAGCTCTTCATTTTCGTCTGATAGCAGCTCAAATTTAAAGTCATATTTGTCGATAAACTTTTCATGGGCTTTGAGGCTGTCTCTGGAAACTCCAAAGACCACCGTGTTTAATTTGGCAAATTGGGGCAGCAGCTGATTGAATTCGATGCTTTCGGTGGTGCAGCCAGGAGTATTGTCTTTAGGGTAGAAATAGAGAACGATCTTTTTTCCCTTCAAGTCTTGAAGAGTGCGACTTTCGCCGCTGGAGGAGGGTATTTTTAAAGAGAGAGCTTTTTTATTCACAAGGATTTTTGAGGTCATAAAAAACGTTTATTCAAAGGCTGAACCTAAGTCAATAAATCAACAAGGTCTTGCGTTGCAAAAGGCTTTGCTAAGATTTTCACATGGCGGCGGCCGTCTTGCTGGACCGTTTTATCCAGCAGAACATCGGTGTCAGATCCATTCAAATGAGAGGGATGTACAACACAAGCTTGCGCCTTTCGCGACAGCATCAATGTGATCCGTGCTGAAAGTGCTGATATCTTTGGCATCAGTGGAGACACGGTCGCCGACATTGCGGCTTTTCATAAAAATCATAATCTGAATTTTACTTTGCTGGCAGATCCTGATTCTAAGATTATGGATCTTTATGGTTCAAAAATGATGGGTTTGAAAATGTCTAAAAGGTGGACTTTTATTATCGATCCAGATTTAAAAATTCGAAATATTGAAAAAGATGTTGATCCTGCTAAAGATGCTGTTCGAGTGGCCCAGCAGATTCACAATCTTAAAACTAAGAAGTAAATCATATTTACGCCTTTTTTACACCCGTAGCGTCCAGAGTCCCTCATGGACACTGGGACAGAATGCTATTATTTTCCTAAAAATATAGGGAAACGACAATATGAAAACCCATGGTCCCTCGCAACCGCAGGGCTTGCTCAGCCGCCTCCGAAGAATCTTGGTCGGGGCGCCAAAAGACTTAACGGACACCTCTCTTTTTCACAAAATCTCTTTAATCCCTTTACTGGCTTGGGTTGGCCTTGGGGCTGATGGACTGTCTTCTTCGGCTTACGGGCCCGAAGAAGCTTTCAAGGCTTTCGGTGAACATACCTATTTGGCGGTGCCTCTGGCGCTGATGATGGGACTGACCGTTTTCATCATTTCGGCCGCTTACAGACGAATTATCGAAGAATTTCCACACGGCGGTGGTGGTTACGTGGTCGCCAGTAAGCTGCTTGGCAATAAAGCCGGAGTCATTTCTGGTTGCGCTTTAATTGTTGATTATATTTTAACGATCACTGTTTCAGTGGCAGCCTCTGGCGATGCAATTTTTAGTTTTATCCCTGTGCAGTGGCATTACTTTAAGCTTCCGATCGAAGTCTTTTTTATTGTGTTTCTAACCCTTCTAAATATTCGTGGAGCCAAAGAATCTGTTCTTATTCTAACTCCGATTTTTATGATTTTTTTAATCACTCACGTGGTCGGAATTTTTGGTGGAATTTTTTGGCACCTTTCAGACTTTAATTTTACGATTCATCATGTCGCGACCGGCTTTAAAGGTGGCATGGATACACTGGGCCTTGGCGCGCTGATCTTGCTTTTTATTCATGCTTTTTCTATGGGTGGAGGAACCTACACGGGGATTGAGGCGGTTTCAAACGGACTGCCGATCATGCGCGAACCCAAAGTTAAAACGGGCAAGCGAACAATGATCTATATGGCGGTGTCGCTGGCCTTTACTGCGGCAGGATTGCTGTTTTGCTATTTGCTGTGGGATGTCTCTTTTGTAGAGGGAAAAACACTGAATGCCGTCCTTTTTGAAAAAATGGCTGCAAATCTTCCATTTGGATCAGCGATTGTCGTTGTCACTTTGCTATCAGAAGGTTTTCTTTTGATCGTGGCGGCGCAAGCCGGATTTATCGATGGTCCACGCGTCCTTGCTAATATGGCGGTCGATTCTTGGTTCCCTCGGCGATTTGCTGGCCTGTCCGAGCGCCTGACGACCGGCAATGGGATCATGATCATGGGAATCACAGCCCTGATGGCCTTGCTGTACACCAAGGGTGATGTAGGGCATTTAGTCGTGATGTACAGTATCAATGTGTTCCTGACATTCTCGATCTCTATTTTCGGAATGTTAAAATCTTACCTTCAAGAGCCAAAGCCAAAAAGAAAAAGTGGCATTGCGATCTTTGCCTCGGGATTTATCATTTGCGCGACGATTTTAGTGATGACCGTTCACGAAAAATTTCTTCAAGGGGGATGGATCACGTTGGTCGTGACCTCTTCGCTTATTGCAGTTTGCTTTATGATTAGAACTCATTACGTCAACGTTGCAAAAAAATTGCGATACCTAAAAGTTGGAGTGGATGAGCTGCAATACGAAAAGCCAAATGCAGCCTCACAAAAAAGAACTGCCGCCATTTTAGTGGCGGGTTATGGTGGCTTGGGACTACAGACTCTAAAAAGTATCCTTGTGAATTTTCCAGGAATTTATCATAGTTTCGTTTTTATCTCGGTGGGCGTGATCGATTCTGGCAGCTTCAAAGGCGAAGAAGCCATTCTTCAACTTGAGTCAGAAACTGAAAAAATGCTGGCAAGATATGTTTTGCTGATGAAAGGCCTGGGGGCGGAAGCCCATTTTCGTTTTGGAGCCGGAACCGAAGTCGTCGAAGAGGGCTTTCAAATTTGTAAAGAAGTGGCTTCTGAGTTTTCGCAGACGACATTTTTTACCGGCAAAGTGATTTTCGAAAAAGAACAATGGTTTGACCGCATTCTTCATAATGAAACGGCATTTTCGATGCAAAAAAGGCTACAGATTGCAGGCTATACGATGGTTATTTTGCCAGCAAAAGTGAGCTAACGTAAAATTCGCAAAGTTAACATCACAGCTCCAAGGACGGCGATCAATTGCAAAAGCTGCTTGCGATGATCCTCAAGCGGTCGACTTTTTCTTTTTCGCCAAAGAGGGTCCAAGAAAAAGGCTATTACAAAAAGGCCGATAAGTCGCCATCCCAAAGTTGTCATCGGCTTTAGATTTAGAACATTCGAACCCCCGTCGTCGCGTAAATTACAGATAAAGATGAATATTTTACGCTTTATTTACATCAGGTGAGGCCCTTATTGCCAAAATGAAAAAGAAAGACTTGAATTGAATTTTGGAGTTGGCCGATTGAAGCTATTTTTTAAATACTGTTACACTTTTCTAGGAATCAGCCTTTTTTTGGCAGCGAATTTATTTCTTAATCAGTATATCGGCTACCGCGCTATCGGTTTTGTTATTTTGTTGGGAGTTTTGGCGGTGGGTCTTGTCAGCACTTTGGGCCCGACGATCTTTGCTGCAGGACTCAGTGCACTTGCTTGGAATTTCTTTTTCATCCCCCCTCGATTTACTTTGGTTGTCGATAAGCCTGAAGATATATTTATGTGTCTGACTTACTTGATTGTGGCTTGCATCATCGGATTTTTAACCAACCGGATTAAAGTTCAAGAGCAATTGGTGCGCGAGCGTGAAGATCGAACGAATCTTTTATACCAATTTTCACAAGATATTTCTTCAAGCCAAAAAAAGTATGATTTTTTATTTAAAATAACAAAGAAGATAGGTCCTTATTTGAAGGGCGAATGCGCAATTTTTTTAAAAACCGAGGCTTTGGATCAGTTAATAGCTGTCGATGAAACTGATCAAAATATAACTCTTGATGGTGGGACATTAAGCCAAGCTCTTAAGGTTTTTCATTCGGGGCAGATGATCGAAATAGGTCAAGATAAAGGTCAGCCAAATTTAGAAGTTTACTGGCCGTTAAGAAATCCACATGGAATTTCTGGCGTCATGATTTTCAGATCTGATCAAGTTTCTGGCATGAGTGCCGATCAAAAGAATTTTATGGATTCAGTTCTTCGACAGTTATCGGTTTCATTAGAAAAATATGGCCTGGAAGAAAACCTCAGGGAAGCTGACAAGCTTCGGCAGTCGGAGGGTCTTCACCAAACTTTGCTGAATTCAATCTCCCATGAAATGCGGACGCCTTTGACCGTTTTAATGGCGTCCGGTGCGATGATGACCGACCCCAAGGTGGCCAATGATTCAAAGGTTGTCATTACCCTGGGAGAAGAAGTCTTGCGGGCCAGTGATCGGCTGAATCGGGTCATTGAAAATTTATTAGACATGAGTCGCTTGAACTCAGGGTTTCTTGAGTTGAAGCTTGAATGGCATGACGTCGGCGATCTGATTGGCGTGACCCTTCAAAAGTTGAAAGTTCAAATCAAAACCCATGAGCTGAAAGTCGACCTTCAAGAAGGTCTGCCTTTGATAAGAATCGATTTTCGATTTATGGAGCACGCTCTTTCGAATTTGATTTTAAATGCAAGTATGTACTCACCGCCGGGAACCGATATCACCGTTCTATCTGAAGTCGACGGGGAGAGTCTAAAATTAGAAGTCAAAGATCAAGGCCAGGGAATTCCCCATGAGTCCTTGCGCCGAGTTTTTGATAAGTTTTATCGAGTTCCAGGTTCACCGACGGGTGGAACAGGATTGGGCCTATCGATCGTAAAAAGTATCGTTGAGGCTCACCAAGGTTTGATTTCTGTGGAAAATAATCCTGACCAGGGAGCCCGATTTATTCTGACAATTCCAATTCATGAAATAAGGGATTTTCCTTCTGAGGAGCCAGTGTGATTCATAATTCGCAAGTGCGAGTCTTAGTGATCGATGATGAGCCATCCATTAGAAACCTAGTTCGAACAAGTTTACAGACGCATGAATATGTCGTTGAAGAGGCAGGGAATGGTGAGGACGGCCTATCCGTCACAGCCTCATTTCATCCCCATTTAGTGATTCTTGATTTAGGCTTACCAGATATTACAGGACTTGAAGTATTGCGTCGATTGCGAGCTTGGACGGCTGTTCCCGTCATTATTTTAACAGTCGAAGATTCTGAGGAAACCAAGGTTGCCCTTTTGGATGCCGGAGCTAATGATTACCTGACAAAGCCCTTTGGACTTCAGGAGCTTCTTGCAAGAATCAGGGTTGGACTTCGCCATCAATCCTTGATCGAGGCCACGCCGATTTTTATATCAGGTTCATTGCAGATTGATTTAAATCAACAGGCTGTTTTGGTCGATGGTAAAAATATTAAGCTGACCGCCACAGAATTTCAACTTTTAGCCCATCTTGTTCGTGGCCAAGGGAAAGTCATTTCACAAGACTATTTGTTGCATTCGATCTGGGGGCCGCAATCTCAGGATCAAAATCACTACCTCCGAATTTACATTGGGCAACTGCGAAAAAAGTTAGAGACCAATCCGTCCAATCCTGTTCATATCATCACCGAACCTGGCGTTGGCTACCGAATAATTTGATTGATTCTGGAAGCCTCTTCGGCAGCCGTAGTAATTGGAACGTACTGAGATAAAATTTCAATTAATAAATTTCTTTGAATTGGTTTTGTCAGAAAATCTGTAAAGCCAGAGGCAAGGCCCTTGATTC
>JAYWEQ010000084.1:0-2937 GCA_043779185.1 Pseudobdellovibrionaceae bacterium | reverse complement strand
GAAGATCAAAACCTGGTGCCAAGAGAAGAAGTCCAGGGTTTTGCCATCGAGTCCACTTGGCATTGCGATCAATTATTATCTCAACGAATATGAAAACTTAACCGGATTTTTAGCCAGTGGCAGTTATGAAATTGACAATGGCTGGATCGAACGCGCCATTAGAAAATTTGCAATTGGGAGAAATAACTGGCTCCTCTGCGACAGCGTTGAAGGCGCCAAAGCATCCAGTCTTTTTTATAGCCTCGCTATCACCGCAAAACTCAATGACAAAAATCCCTACGAGATCTTGGTAACAATACTGAAGGCTCTTCCACTGGCACGTACTATTGATGATTTTGAAGCACTCGCAAAATTGCTTGTAATTAACCCCAGCTTCATTGACGTCAACCATGGTGCCGATAGTCCGCTTACCAACATGCGACGGCGCAGTATTTCAAGCTCCGGGAAATTGCCTTAGGGATCGTACATTGCGGCACTCAAATAGTATTGAACCTGCGTCGCTTATGCGGAAGAGTTCACATTTAAGAGCGGCGAAAACCCACGCCATCCGCTCTCGTCGCCGAAGTAGTCTTTCGCGAGTTCCATGGCGACACGCAGATTTTCCCATCGAGCGGAAAGTTTTCGCATTATACGTGCTGGTGAAATATTGGCTGCAAATGGCGAATCCTCTTAAACGGGAGCCATAGCCACAGCAACTTTTGAGAAAAGCGCAGGAAAATTTTGTGTGAGTGATAGCAAACTCAAACCGCCCATCGAATGACCAAAAGCAACGCGGTCAGAAACAATCAACTTAGACCGAGTCATTTGGATATCAGGATTTATTTAGGCAACCCGTGCGGAAAAAATTATACTTGAGCACTATAAATTTATGTTGCGCTTTTTGGCACAGCGGAAATTTTTCAAAATCTAATTGTCAAAACGGTTTACATTTTCTGAAATAAAAAGCTTAAGAAGTCTAAGACAACAACTTGACAATTAACTTATGCCGATGAAAATTGAAAGCAAATAAATATTGATACTCTATAAAGAAATAGAAATTAATCCAATATACTTTGCAACGATATCAAAAAAAGGATATTTTATGAACAAATCTATAGGTCTAAGTCTGTTAATGTTTTTATTAAGTATGTCCTCTTATGGATCAGTGGATCTAAACGGTTTTCACAATATAAATTTTAATGCCACAGGACTATTCTGCGGTTTGCATCTAGAAGTATCAGGCGATAGTCTTATAGCAACAAATATTATTCCTCCTGGTTCTGATTATTCGAATTCCTGTGGTGCCGGCGGCCACAGTTCCCAATGCCGTGGACAGTCTGCTTTATTTAAATGTGATTCAGAAGGTCAATGTTTCGACAGAAATGGCGAGCTTGCTTTAGTTTTATTACAAGATGGCAATTTTTTCAGCCTGATTAACAACTCAAAATATATATTTAATATGATCGAATCTAAGTATTATGTTTGCAAATAAAAGAGTGTATTGGCCGACGACTGAACTCGGTAAATCACGGAGTAAACCCAAATTTAAAGCTCAGTCAATTTACTAAATAATTTGGGTTTGTAACAGCCAGTTAGAAAAGCTCCATAGAACGGAGATAGCAACGATCCGAGCTGATAAAGGTTGAAATTTTAACTCTCACGATTTCGCTATGAGCATCTTTTAAAGTCATTTCAAAATTCTTGTACATAGGTTCAGTAGAATCTATTGGTCTAGTTTCTATCAAAAAACCAGGAAGAGAATCTATTTTGTCGGCTTTAGATAAAGCCACGGCCATTGTTTGTGGCACTATCGTACAGGGATCTTTATGAACAATACCCCCTTGAGCCTGAGGCAATCTTAAGGTGTTATTGCCTTTTGCGACAGTAGCTGCACCCACAGGCGGTATATTGAATCTAATTGGGTCGTCTTTATCGATACTTTGTGCGTTAGCCATGGACACAAATGTTAAAAAAGAAAGAATAAAAGTTTTCATTTCAACCTCTTCTGGACGGATTTCGTCCTAATTCAGTGCTTTAAAATCGCAAAAAGGCAAGTAGCGCAGCTCAATTCCTGCGCCACTTTTAAAACTTAAGAAAAGATGACTGGCTGAGGAGTGAACACAAAAATCAACGCTCCCGTTGGGCCCGCACTGCCCGATGGATGATTGCTACCAGGTGGCATATAAAAATAAGCACCCTTCACCGCGGTTTGGCCGCCTAGGCTAAATGTACCGTCTGCCATAAAAGAATACTCTCCAGCTGGTTGAGTATGGGCCGGAACAACAGCTCCGTTCTTCAAACGAAAAAGTGCAGCCTCCGCGGTACCTTGTAAAAACAATGATTTTTTCTGAATGCCAGGTCCGGCAGGAGTCCATCCAGAATCATCCCCAGCACTCGCTATCGCCGATTGCAACAAAGTTGCAGATATCGGAAGTCCTAATATTGCCGTTGAAATAAAATTTCTTCTTTTCATAAGAGATCTCCTCAGTTTTTAGTACCATGCCATTCTCTTGGGAGACCGACCTTCGGTTTCTCGCAGACTCAGTACTTAATTACCGTTAAAGTTCAGAAGCCAATATAATGCGCAGCGCAATAATTGACTAGACCATTTTAACTAAAAATAGGTGCAATTTTTCACTTATACTGAAAAGCATGAAAGAGAAATACAGTATATTTTGAATATAGAGATTATAAGATTTATCTCATAAAGCTTCTTGATCAAAGATCTTTAACTAAAAGAGGGCCGCGAACTAAATTTGCGGAGTACCTTGGGTGTCGGCCCTCGTACATCTCGGCGATTTTAAAAGAACACCCAGATTTGAATCCTGAGCAAGCTCAGGCCACAAATGAATTTATTGGGCGGCATACCTCTAATGATGCAGAGTATTTTTTAACATTCGCTTTAAATAAATCAGTTTGCCATTTCTTGAGCAATTGGGGTTTCTCCCAATTCGTGCT
>JAYWEQ010000083.1:0-6265 GCA_043779185.1 Pseudobdellovibrionaceae bacterium | reverse complement strand
TTGAATGTACAAGGTTCTTTCTTTTTTGCGACGTGCCTACGTCCTGATAAATTAAATACTTGATCGGACCTGCCTGGATGGCAGGCCGAATCCCGAGGTATGGAGGCGGAAAGCCTCCATCCGCCAGGAGGGCTCAATTTCACTTATCCACAGAAAACCCACTGATTAGAGAATAATCCCAGCGCCTTCGGTGCATTTTAAAAAATCGCAAATTCTGATTCCCAAGATTTCCTGTCTTAAAATTTAGACGGCCCCCGGCCATTTTTAAATATTTGGGCTTTATATCGATTATATCCGACCTGAGCTGTCCGGCTTTCGGCAACCCTTTTGCTTTATCCCTCGGTAGAAACTTAAAAACACACATTGGCTTATCGGAGGCCTCATGCAATCAGAACTTTGGAATGAACATCAAACTCTTAGCCAATTCGAAATCGTTGGATCCTTTCTGCGGGATCAATTAAGTCAGGAGCAGGTTGTTCGAATTGACCTGTCCTATTTGGGGCGCATCACCGACCAATGGTGGTCAGAAAGCACAAATAGGCAGCGCCCCTTACTCAGTCAACGAGCCGAACTTTTTTCTTTCATCAGTGAAAACATAAAACCTGAACACTTAAAAATAATAAAATCAATAGGCCTTCAAAACTCTCGCATTTCGGCGGTTTTGTTGGAATCTGTTTATAGCGATCCGACAAAAACTTTTGGCCTTCTGGTCCATGAGTGCATGTCCAAGTTAGCCAGAGTGATTGATATCAAATATCCTTATGAAGAGCACAAAGAATTATTTCCAAAACAAACCGCCGGCGTTGCCTCTGACTGGGGAAAAGGTTACGGGATCATCCGACCCCACAGCGATGACTTGTACGAAGACCGTGATATCAACATCATGAGCTTGACCGTCTTAAAAGACACCAGCAGTACGCCCACTTGGTTTTGGTCTTTAAAAGATGTTGTCAGTGTCCTGAACGACGAAGAGCTTGGGTATTTCGCCCTTGGCGAAGCTAGCTTTTACTCGGGTACCAACGTCGATGGCAAGACCATCGTCAAACAAAAACCCATTCTTCGCAGCGACAAGAACGAAGGTTTAGGACTTCGTCTTGATTTCAGAATTGATGATGCCGTCGGGCCCCGCATGCGCTTCCGAGATGATCGATTGGAAGAAATTTTTGCGAAGCTTCGACAAGGCTTTAAAAAATTAAAACCAATTGCGACCAATCCTACAACGGGAAGCGTATCGATTCTTGCAAATTTCAAAGTTTTGCATGGCCGATCTTCTTTGAATCCGGTGATGTTATCCGAGGGCGAAACATCCCGCATATTATTTCGCAGTAAAGGCATAAAACAGGGGGACCTGTGTTAACTCGAAGTGTGATTGCTATTTTTGGCTATAATAATACTCGTATTTATGATGTTCAAAAAATTAAATCCATCGTGGAACAGGACTTTAACGCCCAAGTTCTCTTAATCAAGGAAGGCATTACCCTTGAGGACTTTGCGGTCACGCCGTTTTGCTTTGATCACAGGCCCGAAGATTCAGAAATTGGTCCCTTGCTTGAAAAATATCTGCTGAAGGAGAATTTAAAACTCTTGGGCTGCCTTCCTTTTTCTGACAAAGGTGTTATCGGCGCTGCTTTTACCGCAGAATACTTTGGCTTATTTGGCGACGACCCCAAAACGGCACTGGCCATGCTTGATAAATCTTTATTCCGCAAACATGAATCATTGATTGAAATTCCACTGGAAAGCTACAAAAAGCCTTTTTTCTTTATCGCCAAAAATGAAACGGATCTGTTTTCAATATTAAAAAATTTCGGGCCGTACTTTGCGAAGCCGACTTCTGAGGGCAACAGTCGTGGCTGCATGAAAATTGAAACGTCAGAAGACATAAAAAGTTGGGTTCACGATAACCTGGCCAGTTTGGAAAAAGGTGTGATCTGCGAAGAGATCTTGAGCCAAAACAATGAGTATAGTTTTGATGGTGTCGCAGGTCACTATTGGCTGACGGAAAAATTTACGACCGAGGGCGCCTATAAAGCGGAATACCAACAGATCGTGCCGGCGCCTTTTTCTAATGAGGCGACTTTGAAACTGACAGAAACTTTGACAGAATTGATCCAATGTCTTGGTTCCCAAGGAGGTGCCTTTCATCACGAATTTTTTGCCTATGCGGACGGGCGGATTGCAAGCGTTGAACCTAACAGACGACCTGCTGGGATGTGGATTTGGGATCTTGCAAGCCTTGCCTTCCCTGATTTGAATCCCTGGAAACTTTGGATTTCTAGGTGCACCCGACTTGAAAAAATGGACTTTAAGTTAAAAAGCCTTCCAAAAAGGGAATTTTTTGCTGGCGTTCGTGGAGTGATTTCAAAAAAATCGGGCCTTATTTCACAGGTCGACGAATCGTCGATGCTTAATGATTTGTTGAAAACTTTTGGTGATGGAAATTTTAGACTCTCAATTCTTAAATTCGAAAATGACCCGGTTAAAAAAATACCCAGGGATAATTCGGACTTCCTGGCTTATGTCAGCCTTAGAAATAAAAATTATGACTCGCTGGTCGCTGATCTTGCGACCGCCGAATCCATCATCTTAAATTATATAAAGGTGCAATCATGAAATACAATTTCATCATTTTAAGAGTTCTTATGGCCCTTGTTTTATTTTTAATCATGGCTCAGTCAAATGTTTGGGCCGACACGCAATCCCACCTGGTTCTTGCTGTTGGCTACCGCGCTTTATTAGTGTTAACTCCGTTTTTTGTACATTTTGGCTATTCAAAAGGTATGAGTATCTCTTTACTGTTGGGAGTTCTTGCTTTAGGGCTCGCCTATTTTTCTTTTAATACTTGGGCTTTAGGAATTTTTGCTTTAAGTATGGCGGTCTCTGGCTATATTTGTAAATTTTCAAATTCACAGACAATCAAAGGGGCTGCCGATAACAAAGTCGCTTTAAATATTGGAAGCCTTGCAGCCGGTGTATTAATTTTGTGGACTCAGCAAAAAGATATTTTAATCGGCCTTTCGATATTGGCTTTACTCGTTGCTTATTTTTTTTCAACCCGGATCGATTGGGATGTTAAAAAAGAAATCCAGTTGCCGACTTTGTGTCGCCAAAAAATAAACCTTTTTCGTCTGGCGGGCTGGAGTTTGATTGGCATTGCGACTGGTATTAAGTTAACTGGTGTCTTCACAATACTCCCGCAGTATTTGATCCACAAAACAGGGACTCTTCCCAACTGGTTCGGAGCGATGCTGATCATTAATAGCCTTGGTGTTATTTTTGTTCAGCATCAAGTTTTAAATTATCTTGGACGTTCGAAAAAGAATTTAACTTTGCTTCTATCGACCTCAGCTATGATTTTACTCGCCATTCCATCGCTTTTTAACGTTGAAAATCAAATGGGAGCCATCCTTTGGATAGCTCTACTCACCTTAGGAGAATGTGCTTTAAGCCATTACGATACCGTTGCAAAAAATCAGGGTTATCTTTTTCCTAAAGAACTGATGGTGGGAGTAGGTTCTTTTCTGACAGTTTACCTGGGTCGAGAATTTCCTGAAGTGAGTGGCCTCAGTGGAGGGCTTGGAGCGGCTTGTTTATTGATTGGCTTCGCTCTTACCAAGGCACCGACCTCTGGTCGCAAATATCTTAAGCTTTTTACATTTGACAGGGACCTTGCATCTTAAGATCCTATCTTCAACTTTAACAAGGAGACTTCAAGTGGCAAAAGGTGAGAATCAATCCAAAGAAGGCAAAGGCAAGCCCAAGCTGACGACTAAAGAGAAGCAAGACAAGAAGAAAGAAAAACAAAAATCAAAGTAATTTTTTGATGACCTAAGTTTGTTGCCTGGCCCGGGTATATCCGGGCCGGCATCAGTAAATTCTTACATCATAATGCGATTGACGCCGATAATGCCTTTGATTTTTTGAAGTTCAAGAATCGCATCTGTTAACTGGGATGCATCCTTCACCGCCACTTCAAAATGGCAGATGGCCTTTTTATCTTTGGTCGTTCGAACCTGAGCCGATTCAATGTTGATTCCCTTGGTCGCAAAAGCTTCACTCATTAATTTTAATAATCCCGGGATATCTTGCGCAATCACACGTAACCGAACGACTCGTTCTTGTCCCAATGAAGCTTGCTTCGCATTCCAACTGACTTCTACTTTTCGTTCTTGATCCAATTCAAAGGCTTTTGGACAATCACCACGATGAATAGAAACTCCACGACCCCGCGAGATAAAGCCCACAATCGGGTCCCCTGGAATCGGATGACAGCACTTTGCATAATGCACTAATACATCATCAATCCCATCCACCGACACCAACGAGTGAGTTTTCTTAAATTTTTGTGTCGCCGCCTTCAGCACCTTTTCCATAAATGTGGAATCGCTTTTTGCGGCACCTTCTATGACAGGAACACCTTGTGGTAATAATTTTTCAACTAAATGCTTCGGCTCTAACTTTCCGTAACCGACTTTAACATAAAGTTCTTCTAGATTAGCAATTCCACCATCAGAAAGAAATTTTTCAAACTCAGCGCCCTTAAGGTGTTTAACAGCCGCCGCACCAAATTTGCGAAACTCTTTTTCAACCAACTCTTTACCCGTCAGCACGGATCTGCGACGCTGTTCTTCCTTCACGAAAAGTCTGATTTTTGATTTGGCTTTGTTGGTCACAACAAACTTCAACCAATCTTTTGACGGCTGCTGAGTTTTTGACGTATTAATTTCGATGGTGTCACCATTTTGCAAGACATACTTCAGCGGCACCATTTTACCATTCACTCGGGCGCCCACACAGCGATTTCCTAAATCCGTATGCACGGCATAAGCAAAATCCACAGGCGTGGACCCATCAGGAAACTCTTTCACATCTCCATTCGGAGTAAAAACATAAATTTCTGATTCGAACATTTCTGTTTTAACTGTATCAAGGAATTCATCCGAATTACCCACCGACTGATGCAAAGACACCAGATCCCGCAGCCAGTTGGCTTGCTGGCTGGAATCATCTTTAATTTTTCCACGTTCCTTGTACTTCCAATGAGCCGCGATCCCGCGTTCGGCAATTTGATGCATCTCTAAGGTGCGGATTTGAATCTCAATCCGCTCGCCACCGGGACCCATCACCGTCGTGTGCAAGCTGCGATAGTTATTGGCCTTGGGCATGGCGATAAAATCTTTAAATCTTCCAGGCACTGGCTTCCATAACGAATGGACATGTCCTAGGACTTCATAACACTCGCCAATCGTTCCGACGATCACTCGAAAGGCTAAAATATCATACACCTGTTCATACTCGATATTACGATGCTGCATTTTGCGATAGATCGACCACAGATGCTTTGAACGACCGTAAATCTCACACTTCAAATCCGATTTACTTAAGGATTTGCGAACCATGCTTTTCACATCTTCGATGTACTTGACCCGCTCAGCTTCAGTTTTTTTAATTTTCTGAACCAGATCATAATAAACATCTGGTCTGTAATAGCGAAAACACAAATCTTCTAATTCAATTTTTAACGAGTTAATACCCATCCGACCCGCAAGAGGCGTATAAATTTCTAAAGTCTCTTGCGCAATTCGGGCCTGCTTTTCATAAGGCATATGATGAAGGGTGCGCATATTATGAAGTCGATCAGCCAGCTTCACTAAAACAACGCGCACATCTTTTCCCATAGCGACAATCATCTTACGAATATTTTCGCCCTGCTTTTCCATGGAATTTCTAAATTTAATCTGAGAAATTTTTGTCACTCCGTCAACCAACATGGCCACGGTTTCACCGAACTCACGACGAACATCTTCTAAAGTCACGGGCGTATCTTCGACAGTATCGTGTAAAATACCTGTCATGATCGTATCTAAATCCAAATGCAGGTCCGCTAAAATTCCAGCGACAGATAAAGGATGGGAAATATAGGGCTCACCGCTACGACGGAATTGTCCTTCGTGGGCTTTTTCAGAAAAATAATAAGCTTTTTCAACGATGCTCAGATCAGCTTGTGGAAAATACGATCGTATTTTCTGAAATAGATCTTCAAGGGTTTTTGCGGGCTGTGCCCCCCAACCCGGATCGGTGGTTAAAAATTCAGACATCGTTTTATAATAACTGATTTTGTAGAAACCATGAAGAAATGTCTTCGTTTAGACGAAAGTCCTTAACGATTAGAAACTGCCCCACTTAAGTGTGCTTGCTTTAACTCGCGCGTCGAATAAGTTCAGTTTTTCTAGAGGCTTATCATCTCCTTGCGGCCAAACGAATC
>JAYWEQ010000082.1:0-4388 GCA_043779185.1 Pseudobdellovibrionaceae bacterium | reverse complement strand
GCCTTAGGTTTTGCCTTAGGCGCTGATTTTGCTTTGGCTTTCGCGGGAGCGGCTTTGGCTTTAGCTTTTACAGCGGGCTTCGACTTAGAAGCGGCTTTAGGAGCAGGCTTGGCCGGCGAAGCTTTTTTTGCTTCAACCTTTTTAGGTGCAGCAGATTTGGCAGGGGCTACAACTTTGGCGGCTGGAGCGGCTTTCGCTGGAGCTGCCACTTTCACAGGTGGAGCTGGCTTAGCGGCTTTAATCAGAGCTTTAGCAGCTGATTTTTCAGCGGCTTTTTGTTCCTTTTGAGCCGTACGGGCCTCTTGTTTTGCTAATTGTTTTTTGGTTTTACGCAAAGTTAAGATGCGATCCAAAATTTGAAAGGTCTCTTTTTGCAAATCATTTTCGAAGACAAAACGGTAGAATCCTTCGATTTCGGGGCTTTGACGGAATTTTTTAAGGGACGTTGGGATGTTATCGGTCTGAACGAAATCAATAGAGCTTCCATCTTTAGATAGTTTTACTTTTTCCGTGGACATAGCAAAATCCTCCCTTTTTTCGAACACTTGTACCATAGATTTCGGGATTGTAAAGCGTCAAGCTCTTAAGTCTATCATGGCTGCCCCGGCCGGCCGATGGATAAAGAATTGAATTCCCTCATTAATACCATAAGAATAGGAGGCAAAAAGGAGGCTTTCGATGATACAGCTTCAAGGCAAAGATGTTTCTCAAAAGATCCGGCAGCACTTACAGATTCGCGTTGAAGCTATCAAAAGCAAGTTGGGCCGCGCGCCCCGCTTGGATGTGGTGCTTGTGGGGGCTGATAAGGCCAGTCAGGTTTACGTTAAAAATAAACATATCGCCTGCCAAAAAATCGGTATGGAGTCTCAGGTTCATCATCTTTCTTCGGATGTTTCGGAAAGTGAACTTTTAACGCTGATCCTTGCTTTAAATAAGAATCCCAAAGTTGATGGCATTTTAGTGCAGCTGCCTTTGCCCCAACAAATCCGTTCGCAGAAAGTTTTAGAAACGATTGCGCCTGAAAAAGATGCGGATGGTTTGACGCCTTTGTCGACTGGCTTATTGTGGTCCTCGCAGCCCTGGGTGCGATCGTGCACGCCCCAAGGTGTGATTCATATTTTAGAGCATTATCAAATTCCAATCTCTGGTCAGCACGCGGTGGTCGTCGGTCGCAGCCAGATTGTTGGAAAGCCCATGGCGGCCCTGCTGCTTGAAAAAAATGCGACCGTTACAATTTGTCATTCAAAAACAAAAAACTTAGAACAGCTGACCCAGCTGGGTGATATTGTGGTTGTGGCGGCTGGTCGACCTCGTTTTTTGGGACGCTCGGCTTTTAAAAAAGGGGCTGTCGTCATTGATGTTGGAATTCATGGAACGGGCACGGCGGCCGCTGGTGGAAATATTTGTGGGGATGTGAAAAGTGAAGAATTAAATGACTGGGTGTCCGCCTTGACACCTGTGCCTGGCGGGGTCGGACCCATGACCATCACTTGTTTGCTTGAAAATACGGTGTGGCTGACAGAGCGGAGACAGCCGTGAAATTAGAATTATTAAAAAATGTTTGGTATATGGGATTACTTTCCAGCGAGCTGAAAGTAGGAAAAATGCAATCAAGGGTCATTATGAATGAGCCGATTGTTTTTTTTAGAAATCAAAAAAATGAAGTGAAAGCCTTGCGGGATATTTGTCCTCATCGCGGGATTCCCTTGTCCTATGGTCAGTTGAAGGGGGAAGAGGTCGAATGTCCTTACCATGGCTGGAAATTCGATGGCGCCGGCACTTGCACAGAAATTCCTTCCTTGTGTCCCGGTCAGGACTTGGATTGTCGTAAAATTAAAGTTCGGGCTTTCCCAGCTAAAGAACAACAAGGCATGATTTGGGTGTTTTTTGGTGACAAAGGTTTTGATGAATCGGTGGCGCCGCCAGTTCCGATGATGGAAACCTTGCCTTTGACAGCCAGTCCCCAAGTCGCCTTGGTTGAAAAGTTTCCGTGTCATATTGATCATGCCGTCATTGGGTTGATGGATCCCGCCCATGGTCCCTTTATTCATAAAAGTTTTTTATGGCGGTCCGAAAAAAGCATTTTAGAAAAGCGGAAAAAATTTGGCCCGGTTAATTTTGGATTTCAAATGCTGCAGCATCAGCCTTCGGCGAATTCGAAAGCTTATAAAATTTTAGGCAAAGAAAAAACGACAGAGATCACCTTTACTTTGCCAAGTGTGCGAGTCGAGCACATTAGGGTTGGGCTTAAAAATTTATATTCTTATACAGCGCTGACTCCGATCAGTGATTCTGAGACTCGAATTCACCAATTATTGTATTGGGATTTAGGTTGGCTGAGTTTGTTCCAGCCTTTTGTAAAAAAGTTTGCAAAATTTTTTCTTCATCAAGACATTACCGCTGTTAGTATGCAGCAGGATGGCTTGAAATATGATCCTTCATTGATGTTAATTAAAGACGCCGACACTCAAGCAAAGTGGTACTATGCCTTGAAAGAGCAATGGCTAGCGCATCAAGACGATCCCAAAAAATTCCAAAATCCCGTCAAAGAGACTGAGCTTCGTTGGAGAAGTTAATGCCTATTTTATTTTTATTTCTAGCCGCTTTCCAGGTGCAAGCCAGCCAGTTTATTCTTCTTGGTGAAACGCATTGGGCGATGACTGAAAAAATCCAAAAAACTAGGTTCGGGGGACTTTCGGGGATCACTTTCCGTGGCGACAAAGTTTTTCTGATCAGTGATGATCGGGGTCAGGTGAATGAGCCTCGATTTTATGAATTTCAGATTAAGAAAGATAAAAATATATGGAAATTGGAAGATGGAAAAGTCCATTTCGTAGAGCTGCCGCCAAACTCTGATCGTCATCAGATTTTAGATCTTGAGGCCATGGCCGCGCTCCCAAACGGGAATTTCTTAATTTCTTCTGAAGGTGACAATAATAAAAAGCCAAGAGTGCCGCCACGGATTTTTGAGGTGACAACGGACGGCCAATGGGTTCGCGATATTCCATTGCCTCCGCGAGCCATCCCCGAAGCTACCGGTCAGCAAAAGATAGGTATTGGCAATAATTTTGGTTTTGAGGCGATGACCGTCGCAGACGATGGGAAGAATCTTTATTTTGTGTCTGAGCGCCCTTTTGTTCAAGACATTGAGGTCAAAGATACGGTCAACCAATTTCGCTTTTATCAGATGAAGCAACAGCATGATAATTATGAGCTTGTCAGTGAAAGACTGGTGCATGGGCCGCCTGCAACAACAGAGGGCGGGGTGGCCTTAGTTCAAGGTTTTTCAGAAATGGTTTTTATGGCCGACCAAAAATTTTTATTATTGGATCGCACGCTCAAAATTGCATCAGGTCGGCTTTTAACTTTTGAATGTCGCTTGATTGAGCTGGATCTGGCAAAAGCTTCTGACACCTCAAAGATTGAAAAATTAAGCGAAGCTAAGAATTTACAAGCGGCTCAGATCAGCCATGTTCACCCTTTAAAATCTAAGAATTCAGAGCTTGGCAACTGTGAAGGAATGGCCTTGGGCCCTGGCAACGATGAATATAAGCAGACTTTATGGATCATTACTGATAATAACTTCAGCAAATCAGTCGATACAGTCCTTTATTTTTACGGAGTTAAAAATTGATTCGATGGAAAATCAGACGGGGACGTGATCAGAACGTGCGCCAAGGACATCCTTGGATTTTGCGCGAGGATCTGGTTTCTGTTGGAAAAAACTTAGTGCCCGGAACTTTGGTCGAAGTGGTCGATGATAAAGATCAATTCGTCGGTTGGGGTTATGGCAATCATGAATCAAAAATTGCGGTGCGGATTCTGGGTCGAAAAAGTGACGATTTTAAAGGACTTAGCATCCATTTCTTTGTCGACCGTGCAATGGCTGCTTGGAAAAAAAAGCATGAGCTTGGCGTTCGGGGCAGCTTTCGTTTGGTCTACAGCGAAGGGGATCAAATGCCAGGTTTGATTGCCGATCGTTATATCGCTGAATCTGCTGGGAAGCAGTTTCAAGTTTTTTCCATTCAGGTTTTAACGGCCGGCATGGATCGGATTTTGCGGGATGCGGTGACTTTTTTTCGAGTTGTGGCCGAACGTGCTTTGGCTGATGGGATGAGTGACTTTTCGTGGGATCAAAGTGTTATTGTTTTAAGAAATGATTCGTCAGCTCGTAAGCACGAAGGCTTGGATGTTTTAATTCCACAAGTTTTAAAAAGTGTCCGCGATATCGAATTGAATCAGTGTGATATCTTGGTGCGAGCCACCCATGGTGAAAGTTTTTTGAAATTTTCTTGTGATTTATACCAGGGTCAAAAAACCGGATTTTTTTTAGACCAATGGTATAATATTTTTCTGGTGAACGAAGAGATCGGTCTAAAGAGTTGGCC
>JAYWEQ010000081.1:0-32454 GCA_043779185.1 Pseudobdellovibrionaceae bacterium | reverse complement strand
CAAGGTAAAAAATCTACTGTTTTTGTGAGTCCTCATTGGGTCTTTGGCGTCCTATTGCCTTTACGCAAGTAGGCGTGCCGTATCGACGGCACATCGGTTCCACAAATTATCGATGAACTTGAATTCAAAGATTTAATTCGTGAAGGGGCTCAGCGGGGATATATAAAAAATCCTGAACTGTGGTTTGAGTTTAGAAGGCTCAGAAATATATCATATCATGCTTATGACAGGGTTAAGGCAGAACAAGTCTATTTAAAGTCCAAAGACCTTCTTGCGGAAGCAAAGGTTTTTTTATCCTCAGTGTCGGTATAATATGGCCCATGAAATTACCCTGAGTGATAATCATAAAAAAAGCAAATAACGAAATCACTGACATTTGCAAAGCTAAAGCCAAACCGCCTGAAGGCTCATCCAATAGTGGAGCTAAATAGTTCTTCGCGCACCTTAAACCCCGTGAATCTCGATATCGTTTTCGGACTGATCCATTTACAAGTCAGTAGATGGAACACAAAAAATAGTCATGCCAATCATTAAATCTGGATTCTTGACCGGAACAGCACCGTATTCGTTAGAGTTTGGAAGTGAAATATAAACTCCAACAGAAGATTTCCCAGCTGAAAGGTCTAATTTTTGATGGCTAGTATTTCTTCCCACCGGCGTGTCTAAAATCATTGAAATATTTTGATCCTTATAAGAAACAAATCCAGAAGAGTTTTTAACGAAAGTGACAAGCATCGCTTTCATGTCTGCAGTGCCCTTTGATGATTCGAGATCATAAATATCACTGGGAATTAAATTTCCTGAAAGGCCGTTTCTAAGGTCTCCCTTTAAAGGGTTGATACGAAATGAAAAACTTAATTCATTTTTTGTGCAGGTATGACTGATTCCATAGGGCGTATTGCACGTGTAATAGGGTGTAGATATAAAAGCGTCGCCACGGCAGTTTAAGTCCCGACCATTCGATTTTGGTGCGCTGGCTTGGGCTGTCCCGCTGATTAAAAGCGCGGCCACAAGCAGATTTTTTGTGATTATTTTCATAAAGCTCTCCCTTTTTGTTAAATCCTAAATCCACCGGATCGCGGACGCCAGACAGTTATAAGCCAGTTCTAATGGATATAAAATATATTTTAACATTTGGTAAAACTAGTATAAAGTTTATAAATACGGTTAAAATTTTTTCAATAAGCTTACTTTCAACTTCTCCTGTGGTTTCAGATGGCGGAACGCTGTTTGCGAAAATTCTGACGGGCTCGAATGGTGCTAGTGGAATTACGGCCGCTGGGAATTTAAAATACTGGGGTCGAAATGACCTCAATCAAACCGGAGACAGCACCGATTTTTATCGAAGCTTTCCACGCAATATTATGCCAGGGCTTTCGCCTTAGGCTTTATTTTTCAGAGATTTCGGCTTTCCAGGCTGCAGCTGCAAGCTGAGCGACTATGTCTTTTACTTCGATGTTTTGAACGCCAGCAGATTGTCGGCGAATCATCGCCTCATCAATTAATTTTTGAAAGCAAAGCGAAGGCTGCGCTTTGTTGCTCATGACGGGAGCTGCTTCCTCAAGGATCATATTTCTTTCATTGACTGAAAATTTGCTGGGGCAAATCACGCTTTCTTGACCATAAACCACAGAAGCTGAAGCCATTGATACGATAGTTGCCATAAAAATAATTCGAACAAGGTTTTTCATAGACACTCCTGCCTTAAGCAAGAAGCACAAAGTAAACCACCTTAGCTTAGTTATATGCGAGGTCAAACTCAATAGGAGCTAGATTGACAATATTTGCTAGGTGGCGCACTGAACTTTTACAGCGTTAGAAAGGAATTTCTAGGCCCACTTCATTGACAAAAAAGTTGGCAATGACTTTACCCTTAATCTCTAGGTCTTTATCTTTATAAACAGAATAAGAGTAATGCAAAAATGGCATCGGAATCACGTCCACCCATTGATCATTTATTTTTTTCACAAAACGAGCGCTTAAATGATCCCTTAAAGTGCAGCCCCCGTCGGGATTAAATTTAGGATCACACTCAAGGGGTGTTTGGCGAATGTAAACGCCCATGGAAATTGATAAGTGGGAATCGCGATTTAATTTGTAATCTTGGCCAACTTGGATCGTGCCAGCTAGGTTATCGTAGCAATCTTTGACGACCGCCGATAAAAAAAGAAGACCCGATGAGCTGATGGATTCTAAACCAAAACCCGGCGTGATCACAGCATCCCCATTGGCCAAAATTTTTCTGGGCATAGCTCCGGCCGCATTATTCACAGGTTGAAAGCCATGCACCACAAAGGACGGAACAATAAAACTGAGATCTGATTTTTGATCCTGAGTTTTACTATACCTTAAAGAACTTTGTCCGTTCGTCTGAGCCCCGGCGAAAGAGGGAATTATGATAAAGATAAGTATTTTAAGAAATCCGTCCATAATTATCAGACGGGTCAAAATGACCTTAAGGTTGATCTAAAAAGCAGTTCTAGACCAACGCCCAGAAGTGGCTGAAGCTTAAAGGGCCAAAGCGACCTGAATCGCTTTAACGTATTGCGCTAAGTTTAGAAAACTAAGTAATTGAGTGACAAGGCCTTGGTCATTTTGAGATGTCCATGCCGAACACGTATAAGCTCTGGATATGGCAGGGCGTTTCTACCGAGCCCCAACAGGTTCGTCTACGAGGTAAAAGATGTCCCAGTTCTTCCGAGCGTTTCGTTCTGTCCTGCTTTTAATTTCGATCTCTTTTCCAGCCTACGCACAACTTCACCTGACCCGAGTCGATCTTGGGCAAGAGACAGTCTCTTATTATGGCGTTGAATTTTATAAACAGCTTCAGCTTGGCGCCTCAAGCGATCAGATCAAAGAGATGCTTAAAAATATTCTTCGTTCGTCGCACCAACATGTCGATGGAAAATTCGATCAAATTGTCGCCAGCTGTTCGGGCACGGGCTGCTACGCTCACAATCCGGTTGGTTATGATGCTGCACGAGTTTATTTAATGGGTGAAATTTATTTGGTGCAAACCGGATCGAGCTACGCCGTCAAAGAAGTGTATTGCCAAGAGCTTTACGGGCCCGAGCGATTTTCTAAGGTCAAACCCGGTCCCCATCTTGTTCCAGACAATGAAGTGATCAATATTGAGCACACTTGGCCGCAAAGCAGGTTCACTCATAAATACCCTGAAGACACGCAAAAATCAGATATGCATCATTTGTTCCCATCGGATTCTCAGATGAACTCGGTTCGATCAAGTTATCCGTTTGGACTTGTGGATCACGATACGAAAAACTTAAAATGTAAAACGGTTCGCCTTGGAAATCCAAAGGGCAGCTCGGCCATTGTTTTTGAACCTCCACCCCAGCATCGGGGCAATGTCGCGCGCGCGCTGTTTTATTTTGCCCTTCGCTACGACATGGTGATTGATCCGGACCAAGAGGCATTTCTTCGAGCCTGGAATGAACAAGATCCCGTCGATAAAGACGAAGCTGACAGAAATGACAAAATTTATTCTTTGCAAGGCAATCGAAATCCATTTATCGACCATCCCAAGCTTGTTAATATGATTTCAGATTTTTAATCGCAAACCCACTCCGGGGCCCTCTGTGGTCCCAGCAGAAACTCTTTGATCCAGCTGAAATTTGCGGTTAGGTTTGAGTCCATGAAAATCTTAAACCGTGCTTTGGTGTTTGCTTTTGTTGGAACTGCTTTTGTCGGCTGTCAGACCTCTAAAAATAAATTCAACGATTCTGCAGGTTCTAAAGAACCTCCTAAAATTGAAATTTCTTTAAAAGAAAATAAACTTCCGCAAGGATTGAAATCTTTGACGGGTCAAAAAGTCACGGCGCTGTTAATTTATAATTTGCCGGACAGTTATTTAATCAAAGCGAAGGCGCTTTTTAATCCGCCAGATTATGCAGCTCAAGAAGTGACAAACTTGCAAACCGACCGTCAAGGGTGGTTGGATGAAATGATTGTGACTTACTGTGATGATTGCAAAAATATCAAAGTCCAAATTCCCTTCAAAACAATGCCAGAAGATTCCTTGTTAGCTTGGATTGATAAGGCCTCGTTAAGTAAAGAACCAACACCCAAGGAAATGGAAAGTTTAAAAAGCTATTATCAGGACACGGATATTTTTTGGGTTATTTTAGGATCAGAAAACTACGAACAACGTCGAGGCGCAACGGGTGATGCTTTAATGATTTCAGCCATTGCTGAAAATACGGTGACCTTAAAAAGTTATGTGTATGATGTGAAGAAAAAAACATTTCTAAATCGGACCCAGCTGAATGCCACTGATAAAGATATCTTGATCTATGAAAAAGATAAAAATGAAAGTCATTCAAAAGCAGCCATTTTATTTGATAAGATGAAGGATAAATTTTGGCCACTTCCCGTTGGACAGTCTTATGACAGTCCAAAGTACGACGAAGTTTATCCCTATCCTCCAGTTCCTGAAAGCAGTTACATTATTAAAAAAGCCTTATCCGCACTGGGAGAAAGTTTAAATCCATGACTCTTGAAAAACTGCTAACCGTCAATGAAGAAGAGCGGGATCTTGATTGGGAAGATAAATTTTTTATGGCCTTCACCAGTTCAGAAGTTCAGGTTTTAAGTGCAGAACCACAAACGGGACCCGATGGATGGCCCTACTTACTGGCGGACACAAAGGGCGAAGAGCTTGAGCCTGCTCAAAAAGTTCTGCAATGGCTTGCCACACGCGGAATTGGGTTAGCTTTAAATCCAACAAAGTCTTATCCAGATTATGTTTTTAATTACGGTATGATTTGGCATTTCCGCGAAACCGGTCTTTTTTATCGCCGGCAAGATGAAATTACGAGCGGAGCTGTCGAGATCAAAGAGGGTCAAAAGATTTTATCTGGGCCACCTAAGGAAGAATATCTACCGACCTATGTGCGAAAAGTTTTAAAAGACTTTTTTTTAGATCAAGGTTTGATGGCGATTAAAATATTAATGATTTCGCAAGATGGAAAGCATTATGATTTAGCTTTTTCTTTAGAATCTTTAGGAAATCCACCGCAAAAAGAACACGAAGGCATTGCCGAAGCCATTTCATGGTTTTTACCGCCGCATTATTCAATCCTGCTGACGACGGATAGAGGCCTTCCGCCGTTTATGCCCTTGTAATTTTTTTAGAAAAATTTAATCTAATTCTCCGGGTCTTGGCAGTAAATCCATCAAACATTCGCGCCAGTATTCCGGCGAGTCCTCGGAATAATCGACAGCAATCAAAAAGCCATTTTTTCCTAAAAACTGAGTTCGAACAATTTTTCCTGAAATTTCTAAGTTCATGTCCTCAAGCCGTAAAAAGACCATGTCGCCAATCAGGCAATCAATCGTTAAATGAGCCCTTAAATGGGACGGCAAAAGGTCTTGCCTTTTAACTTGCATCAGAAGCCCGGTGATTGAGGCTTCAATAATTTCACAGTCTTTAGCAATTTTCGTAAAATCATCTAAGGATGTCATGTGTGAGACATGAATGGGGTGAGTTTGTTTCCTTGGTGATATTCTTTTTGATTTATTTGCTGCTGCCATTGGGTTCTCTCTTCCTTCGTTGCTCTGTATGCTTAACTGATCGGAAGAACTGGACCAAAGTTAAGCTAAAAGTCTTTACGAAAAATTAAAACGCAATAGGTCAGATCTGACGTATTATAAGTCGCTCCAAGGCCTCCGGCGGCACCAAAATCTTTCTCATTTTCAACTCTAAAAACAGCAGAACGATCCTGATGATTTTTATCAAAATGAATCTTAATTTGAGACAACACGGGAGGTGGCTTGAACGTTTTAAGGGCTTTAAAGGCAGCTTCTTTAGCGCACCATAAGCTTGCAAAGTTTGGCGCCAAAAGAAGCTCATGGGGGCTTGAAACTCGCGCCACAATTTCTTTCGTCACCCTTGCGGTGACTTCAATATCAAATCCTATGGGATCAGCACTTAAAGCAAACCCACCTTCGGTCAAAGTATGAGACACCGATGAAAAGGCC
Source organism: Pseudobdellovibrionaceae bacterium (assembly GCA_043779185.1). Lineage (GTDB taxonomy): Bacteria > Bdellovibrionota > Bdellovibrionia > Bdellovibrionales > Bdellovibrionaceae > JAYWDA01. The sequence goes on along the minus strand of JAYWEQ010000081.1, from coordinate 26,457 downwards.
CCCGGATTTTTTTGTAAAGCTTGATCAAGGGCTGCATAAATAAGTTCTTTATGTTGCGGATTTGAGGCTCCCCAGCCAGCCAGGGACATCATATTCAAAGTTAAATCAGAAAGGGCCTTTCGAAAAAAATGCTCCACCCTAAATTTGAAACCGCTCAGGCCATGTCAAAGATTCACCGCGGGAAATCGCCATCATGCGATCTAAAGAGACCTGCGCACGGACCCGCAGGTCTTCACTAAGGATCACTTGCGGCGATAAGGTTTGTAAGGCGCGCTTTATTTTTTCAGTGGTGTTTAATTTCATAAAAGGGCAATTGTTGCAGGCGCAGGTTTTATCTTCGACGGGCGCTTGAATCAGCAAAACATCGGGGCGAAGTTTTTTCATTTGGTGAAAAATACCGGTTTCAGTAGCAACAATAAATTTTTTGGCAGGATTTTTTTCAACTTCTTCCAAAAGTCTTGATGTCGATCCCACCACATGAGCGAACTGTAATACGGATTCTTCACACTCAGGGTGAGCTATCACCACAGCATCGGGATGATCTTGAATCATTTCATGCAGGCGCTTGGCATTGAAAAGGACATGCACCTGACATGACCCTGGCCACAAAACAAATTCCCGGTTCATTTTTTTTGATAAAAATCGCCCTAAGTGCTGATCAGGTCCAAACAGAACTTGTCGGTCACGGGGAATCGCTTCAATTATTTTTGCAGCATTCGAAGACGTGATGATGACATCCGAAATAGCTTTTACTTCAGCGCTTGAATTAATATACGTCACGGCAATTCCGTCCGGATGATCACGGCGCCATTGCAAATATTTGTCGTAAGGTGCGCCATCCACCAATGAGCAACCGGCATTCAGGTCCGGGACTAAAACTTTTTTACTGGGGTTTAAGATTTTCACGCTTTCAGCCATAAAAACCACGCCTGCTAACAAAATCACATCGGCTTGAACTTTTTGACCCATCTGCGCAAGATAAAAACTATCACCGACATAATCGGCAAGATCCTGAATATCGCCATCTTCATAAAAGTGAGCCAAGATCACGGCGTTTTTTTCTTTTTTTAATTTCTGAATTACATCTGCAACATCATAAGACATACAGGCTCTGTATCACAGAGTTGAACCACCGCGAAGAACATTGATAATTGACTTTGAAAGGGTCTTAAAAGATTCAAAGACGCCCTTGCCCTCGGCAGCGCAGGCTTCAAACTCGGGGGCATTGAAGGGGTTCAGCGCATTTCGCAGTTCAGCCATCGTGGCGACATTGGGCAGATCGCGTTTATTGTATTGAATCACCAAAGGGATTTCTCGGATATTGTAACCCTGTTGTTCCAAATTGGTTTGCAGGTTTCTTAAGGATTCTAAATTTTCTTCCATCCGCTCGACTTGTGAATCGGCAACAAAAATAACGCCATCTAAGCCTTTAAGAATTAATTTTCTAGAGGCGTCGTAAATCACTTGGCCAGGGACGGAGTAAACATGAAATTTTGTTTTAAAGCCGCGAATTTCACCAATATCAAGTGGCAAAAAATCATAAAACAAAGTGCGCTCGATATCTGTTTCCAAAGCATTCAACTTACTTTTTTGGTCCAGATTTGTTTTATTATAAACCCACTGAATATTCGTGGTTTTACCGCCTAAAGAAGGCCCGTAATAGACGACCTTGCAGTGAATTTCTTTGGCATTTGAATTGATAAATGACATTACAGCTCCACTCGGTTTTCTAAGGCACGACCCATCGTTCTATCATCTACGAAATCAATGTCGCTGCCAATAGGAACGCCTTGGGCGATGCGGCTCAGTTTCAGCTTTTTGCCATTTTCTGAAGCGTGCAGAAGTTTTGTTAAGTACAAAACCGTCGTATCGCCTTCCAAATCCGAGCTTAAGGCCAAAATAATTTCACGAATCGCAGGCTTTTGGCCGCTGGCCGCCTGATCAATTCGATTCATTAACTCTTTTAGTTTTATATGATCAGGCCCTATCCCGTCCAAGGGCGAGATCGCGCCATGAAGAACATGATACCTGCCGCGAAAAGCACCTGAGCCTTCAATTCGCAAAATATCAGAGGGCTCTTCGACAACACACAAAAGGTCATCAGTGCGATAGGCGTCCGTGCAATAACGGCAAAAATCATGATCCGTGTAATTGTAGCACTGTTTGCACATATGCACTTCGGCGCGCACCCTTTGCAGAGCCGTCACCATGCGATCGACATAATCTTCCCGAGAGCGCAAAATATAATAAGCCAGCCGTTCTGCTGATTTTGGACCGATGCCAGGAAGCCTGCAAAGCTCATGGACCAATTGTTCAAGGGCTGGAATATGAAGCACTAAAACATCCCTGGAGCGCCCATGCCGCCGGTGACTTTTTCCATTTCTTTGGCGGATGTTGTTTTTGCTAAAGTCATCGCATCGTTGGTGGCTGCCAAAACTAAGTCTTGCAGCATTTCAACGTCACCCGACTTCATCACTTCGGGATCAATCGTCAGGTTTACGATCTTATGATCGCCATTCACTTTTACTTTAACGGCGCCGCCACCAGCTGTGCCATCAAATTCCATTTTGGCCAGATCATCTTGGGCTTTTTTCATTTTGATTTGCATTTGATTGGCTTGCTTCATCAGCTGGGCCATAGAACCGGGCATCCCCTTCATACTTTCTCCTTGCTGACAGATTTAATCGTACTTTTAAAAACTTCCTGTGCGGCCTTCACTTTCGGATGAGCCGCCGTCAATGATTTCAGTTCATCATTCTCATCACTTTTTTTCTGTTGAACCAGAGCCTGAGCACTTTGCCCACCCACCGGTTCTTTACCCAGTAGAACTTCCAAAGAATAACCAGGGCCCCAGTATGAATCAATAAAAGCCTTTAGTTTTTTTCGGATTTCAGCGTCTTTCATCTGATCTTTTAAAAACATCAATTTCGGAGACACGCCCACATAGATAACGCTGCTTTCAATCCTAGAAAAGATCAGATTTTCAATTTTTGCTGCAAACATCGCATCTTTTTCACGAATATTTTCAACGAAGTCCATCCAGCGCTCATTAGGATCGGTCAGATTCCTTTTAACCACCACGGGCTTTTCTTCGCGTACAGGTTCAGGCTTTGCTATTAAAGGCTGGGTCGGTTCAAACTTTTTTTTTAAGACTTCGGGCGGTTTGCTTTCAGCAGGTTTCGCTCGACCAGGAACGGGGCCTTGCTGAATCAACTGTTTTAAATCGACAATTTGTGGGGCGCTGGCCATACGCAGAAGCAACATTTCAAGAACCAGGCCGGGATCTTGCGCCCGGGCAATATCCTGAGTGCCCTTCAGGGCCATATCAAACATAAAATGCAAGTCTTCTTGGCTTAAGCTCGCGCCCAATTCAGCCAAAGCTTTTAATTCCGAATCAGGAAGCTGTAAAATATCGGACATTTCCGAGCCAGAAACTTTAATAATTAATAAATTTCGAACAGACTCTAATAAATCTTGAGAAAATATTTTTGCATCAAATCCAGACTTCGAAATATTTTCCAGCGCCGTTAAAGCCCCTTGAGTATCGCGCGCCACAAGCGCTTTTAAAGTGTCTAGCAGCAGACCGCGATCTGAAAGACCTAAAATATCTGTGCATAAGGCTTTCGTCAGCTGTCCGTTGGTAAAAGAAATCACTTGATCAAGAAGACTTTGCGAATCTCGCATGCTGCCGTCTCCCTGGCGAGCGATCAGCCAAAGGGCTTCTACGTCGTAGGCCACCTTTTCAGTATCGCAGATCAATTTTAAATGCTCGGCAATTTGTCGGGTCGGAATTCTTCGGAAATCAAAACGCTGACAGCGTGACAAAATAGTTTGTGGAATTTTATGAACTTCGGTCGTCGCTAAAATAAAGATTACATGCGCCGGAGGCTCTTCCAAAGTTTTTAGAAGCGCATTAAAAGCACTGGTCGAAAGCATATGAACTTCATCGACGATATAAATTTTGTAGCGACCTGACGTCGGCATATGCATGACGCCACTTAAAAGATCGCGAATATCGTCAACACCATTATTTGAAGCCGCATCAAGTTCACGGACATCGGGACTTGCGCCCGCCGCAATTTCCAAACAAAAGGTGCACTGGTTGCAGGGAACAAAATCTTTGGCATTTTGACAGCGTAAACTTTTAGCTAGGATACGAGCCGAAGATGTTTTCCCAGTTCCGCGAGGACCCGTAAATAACAGGGCATGGGGTAAGCGATTATTATGCAAAGCATTTCCAAGAGTTTGCGTGATATGTGTCTGACCGACCATTTCACTAAAAGATTGTGGGCGCCACTTTCGGGCAAGAACCTGATATGACAATGTCCCCTCTTTTTAAAAATGCTAAAAAGTGGCCGAGCCCCCCATATCACATAGTCTCTTGAACACCGTTGCTTCCTTCCGGACCTAGCGGATTCATCAAAAGCTCTATTGTATGGGACCCGGCCATGCTTGGTTTACCCCAGCAGGTAGGGCTTTTCACCGCTTAACGCAGCCCCCCGGGAGATTAGTTTTGGCACCTAATTTGAATTTATACCCGACAAAGGTAAATTTCGACGAGCGTTTGTTTAATTAATTTCCAACTGCCCCACTTAAGTGTGCGTAGCGCAGACTAACGCCTCAAGGTTACTTTGTTATATTAGGTGTTTAAATGATTCGTTTGGCCGCAAGGAGATGATAAGCCTCTAGAAAAACTGAACTTATTCGACGCGCGAGTTAAAGTAAGCACACTTAAGTGGGGCAGTTTCTAAGCCCCATGTGATTCTATCAGATTTGGCAAAGGCGATGACGAAACACCGCTTAAATATTCCGTTTGTCTTAAGCCGCAAGAAATATTTTCTCTGATTCAAGATCTAACGAAAGAAAAATGAGCTGCCTGAAAAGCCCCATGAAAAGCGGTGCTTTGCCTCAAATTATTTTTTGAAAGCCTTATCTCTGGTGCCGTTAAGTCTGGATTGGCACCTGCCTTGCTGCAAATTCATGTGGGGTCATTGTTTTTCCAAAAGGAGTTCCTCGTGGAAAATGGAATCCAGCAGTTCATGTCTAGAAAAGTAATTATTCTGAACGATAAAGACACCATCGAACAAGCCGCGAAAGCGATGGCGGAACATCACGTTGGCTGTGTCTTAACAAACTCAAAAGACGGGGTGTCGGGAATCATCACCGATCGCGATTTAGCTTGTCATGCTATTGGTGACGGTTTGCCCTCAGACGCCCGGTTAATAGATATTAATACCCAAGAAGATTTGAATTATGTGGCTGAAGATTCAACGTTAGAGGTTGTCGTTCAGCTGATGAAGCGACATGGAGTCAGGCGCGTACCGATTTTAAAAAAAGTTCATCACAGCAAGTTAATCTGTGCAGGCCTTGTGACTTTAGATGAATTGATTGTTGAAGGTTTAGTTTCCATGTCCGATGTTCAGGAAATTATAAAATCGCAGGTGCCTTTATTCGAAAAAAGACCCCTGGGGCGGATTAAAAAAAGAAAGGAAGCGCGCAAAGAACAAAGTTTAAATATTTTTTTTAAAACAATGGCACGACAAATGGATATTGATCGAATTGAGGCCGAAGTATTAATTCTTTTTTTATTAAAAATTCTGATTTCAAGAGTCACCCATCATCAAGCGACAGATTTAATGTCCAGCCTGCCGATGAAAATTCAAGAGGATCTGAAAGATCAAAAACACGGACCTGATCCAACAGTGAATGCAGAATATATTATACAGCAGCTTAAGGTGAGTTTTGGTTTAACTTCCGCCGCAGCCGAGCGACGAGTGAAAGGTTTTTGGCTAGGTCTAGAGATGTATTTGCTGAACAAGGAGTGCCAGCATATTTTAAATCAACTGCCGAGCGATCTGCAGATTCTTTTAACCGGCGAGGTTTATAAAAAACCTATCGATCAAAATCAGCCCCACCGCTCGGTCAGTCTGTCACAATAAGGCTTAAGAATTTTTCTTAGTCTTAATGCACTCTTTCATTTCTTTTTTATTTGCATTTGGCATTTCGCTTTTGCAAGCGGCTTTAGCTTCTTTTTTGCTCATTTTTGCGTGAGCAAAAGAAACCGGTGCTACTAAAGACAAAGCTAACAAAGACAATACTAACTTACTCATAATCCATCCTTTGGTTCTGATCCGCTGATTGCGAATCATTTGTTTTGTTTTAATTAATTAAAGCTTTTTTTAAATTGGCATCAATGGCTTCTAAAAAAGGTTCAGTGTTTAAATATTTATCGGCTGTGACCTTTTCGCCAAAAATACAAGACGCCAAATCTTTTGTCATTTTTCCAGACTCAACAGTTTCGATACAAACTTTTTCTAAAGTTAATGCGAATTGGGCAAGCTCTTTGTTGTTATCTAATTTTGCCCGATGCTCAAGACCGCGCGTCCAAGCAAAAATTGATGCAATCGGATTTGTTGAAGTCGGCTTGCCTTGCTGATGCATCCGATAATGTCGAGTGACAGTCCCATGGGCCGCTTCAGATTCCATCGTTTTTCCATCCGGAGTGATTAAAACTGAAGTCATTAAGCCCAAAGACCCAAATCCCTGAGCGACAATATCAGATTGAACGTCACCATCATAATTCTTACATGCCCAAACAAACCCGCCACTCCATTTGATCGCTGAGGCCACCATATCATCGATCAAGCGATGTTCATAAGTGATGCCTGCCGCTTCAAATTTAGTTTTGAAATCTTTTTGATAGATCTCTTCAAAAATGTCTTTAAAGCGGCCATCGTATTTTTTTAAAATTGTATTTTTAGAGGAAAAATACAAAGGCCATTTTTTTTCTAAAGCCATATTAAAGCAAGACTGTGCAAAGCCGCGAATTGATTCATCGGTGTTGTACATCGCCATGGCAACGCCATCGCCTTTAAAATTAAAAACTTCATGAGTGACCGCTGGCCCACCGCCCTCAGGCTGGAAAGTCAGAGTTAATTTGCCTTTGCCCTTGGTGACAAAATCCGTGGCGCGATATTGATCCCCAAAAGCATGACGGCCAATACAAATGGGCTGCGTCCAGTGCGGAACTAGGCGGGGAATATTTTTAATGATAATAGGCTCGCGAAAAACCGTCCCATCCAAAATATTTCGGATGGTTCCATTCGGTGACTTCCACATTTGTTTTAATTTAAATTCCTTCACACGCGCTTCATCCGGCGTGATGGTCGCGCACTTAATTCCGACATTGTATTTTTTAATGGCTTCAGCCGCATCAATCGTTACTTGATCATTGGTTTGATCGCGGTACTCCATGCCCAGGTCAAAATATTTAATATCGATATCAAGGTAAGGTAGAATTAATTTTTGCTTGATAAAGGACCAAATAATCCGAGTCATTTCGTCGCCATCAAGTTCGACGACAGGGTTGGCCACTTTAATCTTATTCATCTTTGCTCCATTGCGGAATTGTTCAAGGCTCTTAATTTTTCAAATTAAGTCGATCGGGTCACGGCCTTATGCAAGGCAATACGAATCTTTCTTTAGGTCAGGTCCAGACCCCAGGCGATTTTCTCTAGGGCTTCGGTCTCTTCGGCCCAATATCCATAGGTGTTAAACTCTGGGAAAATGCGGGGAAACGAAGGATCCTCCCAGCGTTTAGCAATCCACGAGGCATAAGAAATGATTCGTAAGCCTTGCAGAATAGGAATCCAATCCCATTGATGGTGGGGAAAATCACGAAGCTCTTCATAGCCTTTTAAGATCAGCTCGCGCTCGCGGCTTTCTTGATCCCGGTCACCAGAAAATAACATCCAAAAATCTTGCACGGCAGGGCCGTTGACAAAATCATCAAAGTCGACCAGAAAAAACTTTTCTTCCGGAGCATTGCCGTCATTGTTAGCCGTGAGCGAGCGCCGCAGGTTCACATCTCCGCCATGCAAAAGATTGCCACGGTGGCAGTCGCCATGAATGCGCAAAAATTCGGACGGATCAATCACTTCTGAAAAGGCTTCAAGAATTTTAACAGCGGCGGCATTATAGCGATCCATGGTTTCAGGACTGATCCAGTCTTGCAAAAGATCTAAAGCATCCCAGGCGCCTGGGAAGTTTTCGTCCATGGACACGCGGTGATGGGCCTTTTTTCGGGCTCCTAAATTATGCACCTGGGCCATTAAGTGGCCGACCTTAACATAATCATTGTCCAGAAGTTCCTGCGGCAATCGCCCTCTGATTTTTGGAAAAAAAGCGGTCCACATTCCATCGCAATTAATCAAGGTCTGTTTATTCTTTAAAATCAAAGGGGCTACGGCTGGGATGCCCTCTGTTTTTAAATCGTGCAAAAATTCATGCTCGTCCAAAATAGCCTCTTTGGACCAGCGGTTCGGGCGATAAAACTTGGCGATGACCCGATCGCCACCCTCGCAAACAATATCAAAAACTCGATTCTCATAGGAGTTCAATTGGGAAAATTCACCGGTGGGATGAAAGCCCGCGGCCTCGGCGCCCTGCAGAACTTTATCAGGACTTAAATTAAAAAAACTAGAACCGTCAGACATGGTTTGTTGTTAGCACTATTTAGGAAGGACGAGAAGATAAAGAGTATTGGCTAGAGCCATATTTTTGCATCAGCCAAACAGACCAAAGAGCTCCCAGGTGACCCACCATGCCGCCGGCCATAATATCGCTAAGAAAATGAGCATGAACCATCACTCGAGAAAATGTGAAAATCCCAGCCAGCAAATAAATCAACCAAGCCCGGCGCGGCCATAAAAAAGCCAGCATTGTGGCCGAGCAAAACACAACCTGCGCATGTCCTGAGGGAAGCGACTGATTGTAAGAGTCAAAACTGATCGGTGCAAAAATATGAGAATCAAAAACCTCAGAAACATGCGGACGTTGTCGGCCAATGATAATTTTGATGAAATGGCCAATAAGGCCCGAAAAAACTAAAGCTAGAAAATAATTAAAACTCCAAGCTTTCAGCCATCGACGGCCTGCCCAAGTAGAATAAATAAAACTCAGGATCGCTAAAGCAAAAGAATATTCACCCAAGCCAATATCAGTGATGGCGCGCGCCGTTTTTCGAAATGGCATCAGGTCTTCGTTATTAAAATAGACGCTTAAGCTTTGATCGATCCAAAAATACGCAAAGATCGCAAGCCCCAAAACCAGCCCTGCTAGGACAATAGAATACTTCACAAGATTGTTTGGGAGGGGATTTGATCGCATCCCTTTCACCTTACCGGCTGACAATTAATTTCGCAATCATTTCAATGAACTGAGCTGACAGCTTTCGATGTTAGCTTTTGCAATCGCTTGGTGGGAAAGGGTTTCACAAATCATCTCACCTGGTTTTGCTTCTTGATCATGCCATTTTAATTTTAAGCTGACGGGATCAAGGACATCAACGGTGTATTGAAGAACGTATTGATCGTTTGTTTTGGCCAAAGATCCGATCGCTTTTTTACTATTTAATAGCTGCACCTTTTCACCACAAACTTCTTTTTTATTGGCGATATAAAAGGGCTTTTGCCCGGCCGCCGACGGCCACCAAGTGGCTTTAAATTCATTTTGTCCAAGGTCATTTTTTGAAAAAGAAAGTTTAATGGTACCCTGTTCTTCTTTTTCGCGAATCGCTAATTTTAAAGTGGCTTTGCACTGAAACTCACTATTCAAAAGAAAACCTAATTTAGTTAAAGTAAACTTTTGAGCTTCATTGCTAAAGCGAAAAACCTCGGCGTTGGGATCTTGAGTTGTGTCAACTCGGTTATCAATCGTGGTTGGAAGTTTATTTTGTTCGTTCAGCAGTTCTTTTTCTAACTGCTCTTGCTCGGCCGCCTTGGGGCTCGCTGTATTTTTATCTGAATGATCACTGCCCGAGTTTTTGGCGCCGGACTTATCGTTATTTGTACAGCCCATGAAGACCAGGGGCACCAGCACTAGAATCAGCACCGTGATCAAATGATTTCTAAATAGTTTTTGCCCGCGGCCTGACATTTTATGCTCCTTCAATCGAATTCAAGTCATCTTAGTCTGTTGGGGGGATTATAAGAAGGCCGGATTTTAGAATAAGGATTTTTTCCAAAAGAAGTGACAAGAATTGTCTCTGGAAAAGGGAATTTTTAAGGGGGACTGTTGATCTTTTAAACACGTCTGAAAGTCCTACTGTACAGTTCTCTGACAATTGTGGGACCCGGCCATATCACTTATATTAGGAACCGCAAGATAAACCGTCAGGAGATTTTTATGAAATCGTTATTCACGTTAATTCTCACAAGTTCTTTTCTGCTCACCGCTTGTGGACAAGACTCGAAAAACCATTCGTCGGCTTCGCCAGCTCCTGCAAAGCCAGCAACAGTTGCGGATAAAGAGGCTGACAAGCTGACAAATCCTTCGGCCTCTGATAAAGATAAAAAGGCAACGACAGTGCCAATCTTAGAAAAAGTCACTGACGGTGGTTCTGGTGGAAATCCTTCCGACTTCGAAAGAATTCCAAAAGAATTCAGCGACAAAGAAAAAACCACGGCTCCTAAAGAAGCCAAAGCTTCTAAAAAAGCAGTTGCTCCTGCAGAAGCCACTGCTCCTAAAAAAGCGACAAGTTCTGACAGTGCTCAGAAAACAAAAATTGAAAAAAAGCCTGTTGTGGTCGCTCAACCGGCAGCTCCTTCAACCAAAAAAGTAGTTTCAAAAGCAAAGCCTGTTTATCATGGTGAAGGACAAGGCCAAGACGCCCCTCCGAAAGCTCAGCAGCCGCCACCACAGGCGCAATATCCCGCTCCTCCGGTGCAAAATAGTCCTTGTCAGGGGACGTGTGGAAATATCAAAACGTCGCAGCCTGAATTTCCAGGTTTGGATGTCACAGGCTTAGCGATGACCGCCGATCAAAGTTATATCACCTTGGTGAATGACGGCTTAATGACAGCCATCAAGCGTGAGATGACCCGTGGAAGCGGCGACCAAATCCGCGCCAATTCAATGTTGGCTCAATCTTTGGTCAACGGCCGTATGTTTATTGATCCCACCACAGCAGATCGTTTGGTCACATTAAAAGTTTTAGAAAACGGCCAAGTTCAAACTTACAATTTCCGAGTGACAGGATACACAAATCGTCTCAAGCAAATGCAGCTAGTTCCCTTGGGGCCGTATGCTCGCACGACGGGATATCGCAACCTGCAGGCGTCTTTAGCTTGTATGGACACTTGTGGAAAATGTGAAGTGGCGGTTTTAAAAGTTGAAGCGGCTTCGGGTGGACCTTTAGCGAAAGCGTATGCCATCTTAAGGGCTCCCACTGCGGATCTAAAGTTTCGCATGTCTCATCCGGACAGTCAGAATCACGATGTGGCTTCAATCCGAAATTTCTTTGTGAACTCTGATTTAGGGCGTTCGACTTCTGACCGCGTTGAAAACGCAAAAGTTGAAACCTTTGAAGTGGCTTACGGTGTGGCTATGGTTCGAACAATCATTATGGGTTTGAACGGCGAGATGTTTTCACAAGTGTCACCGCTGGTTCATTCAACAAAAGGTGCCTTGAGCTTGAAGATGCGTCTTGCGGATAGAAATCCCCAGGATTTAGATGTTGCTGACTTGGAAAACCATTCGACCTTTTTATCGGCCAAAGTGGCCCTTGCCAGACTTGTGCAAGTCGATGGCAATGGTTCTTTAATGGTCGATTATATGACGCCGCGTTTATCATCCGGCCAAGAGGGCGAAGGTTTTTATGTTAAATTTAAAGCTCGTCCCACCCCAGTTTTCCCTATGACAGGTCCTCTTTTAAGGTAAGTTTTTAGGTATTTTTAGCGCCTCGCAGCAAATAAGCCTGCGGGGCAGGATCATTTTGACCTTAAAGCCTTAGGCACAAGCCTTGCTTCTCTATGTCTCCAATTGCGTCCTGAGTTTTCGCTGCCTCGCTCCTTGCTCTGGGAGGCCACAAAAGGTGAACTCTAACGACGATGAACGGGGACCGATGGGGGGCTCTTTATGATGGCTGAACAATCAAGTGAGTTTGGGAAAAACCAAACCGAATTAAATACTTCGATGACTGGTCCGATCGTTTCTGATTATATGGACTACCGTCAATTTTTAAAAGATTTTTACACTTTTAAGAAGCATCAAAGTCGCACTCAGATCAGACCCTATAATTATCAAGTTTTCTCAGCCGCCGCCAACATCAAGTCGCCCAATTACTTAAAAATGATCATCGAAGGTCGCAGAAATCTGTCGGAGGATATGATTTTAAAATTCGCCCGGGCGCTAGGTTTAGATAAAGCGCAAACCGAAGATTTTAAATTGCTGGTGAACTTTACCCAAAGTCCCGAGCCCGCCGAGCGGAATGTTTTTTTAAAGCAACTTTCAGAATACCGGGTCAGCCAAAAACTAAAATCAGGTGAAATCGATAAAAAAACTTGGGATAAAATTCCGAATTGGGTGGCCTGGATTATTTACGCCATGGTCGATCAAGAGGGCGTTAAATACGATACAAGATCCATCCGAACTTTATTGCGCGCCAAGGCCACTGAAGATGAAATCGAACAAGCGATTCAAAGCTTAGTCGCATCGGGCGAAATCCTGCGCGATTCTTTGACCGGCGAACTGAAAAAAGCCCAAAGCCTAGAGCAGCCCGAAGAAATACCTGTCGCCTTAGTCAGAAAGCTTCAAGCTCAACTGATGTATTTAGGTTTAGAAAGTTTGTATCAGGATTCGCCGACCGAGCGCGAGTTTGGAACTTTAACTTTATCTTTAAACAAAGAAGAGTTCGAAGAGATCAGATTTAAACTGCGACAAATGCGAAAAGCCCTGAACAAAGACAATTCCATCGCCAGGGCCTCTAAAAAAGGCGAACGAGTTTATCAATTGAACTTGCAGCTTTTTCCCGTGACGAATTCAGCGAAAACATTAGAAACTATCAGCCTGAAGGATCTTTTAAGTCGGCATTTACCTGCGGATACAGAAATTAAAGAATCTTAAAAGGATGAAATGAAAAGTAAGTTTTTTTTCTTGAGCCTGACGATCACGGCTTTTCTAGTTTTGGGATACTTTTACAAACAACATTATTATCCATCAGGTGCAGAAGCCTTGACGCCTGACCTTGCCGCCGCCAAAGCCAAAGCTTGCACAGAAGCTTTTGAAAAAATGGAAGCGCGTCCTTCTTGCGAAGGAAAGCTTTTATATTTTCAAAGTCATTGGGATGACTGCAATGATCAAAAGGTCAGCTACCGCGAAAATATTTTTTCTTACAGCGATTATTATTTTGAAATTGTTGATTGCCTGGTCGCTGAAGGTAAGGCTGCAAAAGCCACAGAGGTCCTTCATCAAATTGAAAAGCTTCCTCAGTGGCACAGGTTGGGTCCAACCGATTGTTCGATCCCTGATGAAACAAAAGCTCGCTTAGAATCTTTAAGCTTTCCTGACAATACCTGCTTGAAAGAAGCGGATCTGCAATCGTGGGTCGGCACCAGTCCCGATCTGTCCGGGGATTTATTAAAGCAATTGGCACTTCGAAATCATTCGCTGTCGTGTGGAACTTTTAACAGTGATGATATTTGTTTTACGCCGCTGGAAACGATCGGCAAATTCACCGGTCAGCATAAAAATTTAGTGGTCGCCGAAGTGGAAGCGACAGAACATCTGGCAAAGCACATTCATTTTGTGAATTCCGACACGGGCCGAAAAGCATTAATTTTACAAATGAGCGAGCAGGGCGGCTGCCTTTTCCTGTCGGCAATTTACTCCGTTGATGGGGCAGAATAGCCGCGATTTTTTTAGGGTCCTTTTCACATTCTGCGCAGCATTAACATTTCTGTTATCATACAAAAAACCTGTCTTAAGGTCGAGAAACGCTCTTAAAAATGTGGATAACTCTGTGGTTAAGGCCATTAAAGTGTGGATATATAAGGGTTTAGGGCCGAAATGCACCTGCATATGTTAAGAACTCGTCAAGAATGACTCGCATGTTTAGCGCCTAAATTAGTAGCAGTCTAAGCGTGTTGAGTGGACTTAATTTTTTCTTTTTTCTTGTCCTTTTTTTTAGATAAGTCACTATGGACAGTTTTCAATTTTACACCGTGTGGGGGCGACTGGCTTCGACGTGGGTGCTGAAACAGTGGGAGCAAGCCGAGGCGCATGAGGACCTCGTAAAAACGTGCACTATTTAGTTGCTAATAACAACGAACTTCTTGCTGCCTAATTCGTTAGGATAAGCTTGCGATTTTCCTGGGAGCGACTGTGGCCCTTGAAAATTGTCACTTAAGCGGTCTCGGTGTCCGGTTGCTTTCTTCAGGGCCGTACACTTAAAAACTCTGGGGGAGTGGCCCAAGGAATTTTGTCGATGGAAGTCCTAGGGCTCAACTAAAAACACCGACTAAGCTTGAAGCGCCTACTCGTGGATCACTTGCGGACGGGGGTTCAATTCCCCCCGCCTCCACCATTTACAAATCTAGGCGAACCCACGCCCAGTGCCTGTACAGGTAAAATCAGAGAGTCAAAAAACTCTTTTGCGGAGGGATAATGGAATACATTTTAGGGGCAATTGGCCTAACTGTTGGTGTAGTTGTTGGCTGGTTGTTTGGAACACGAAAATCAGGAGTTCCGAAATCAGAGTTCGAGCAATTGCTAAAACAAGAAGCTGCCGCTCAGGAGAAAATTAAAATCTTATTGGAAGATTCTAAAACAAAGATCGAGGATTTAAATAAAAACAAAGACGAGGTTCTAAGATTAAACAAAGAGTTTACTCACTTACAAGCTCGACAGCCGCAACTAGAGCAGAATCTTAGTGAGGCTACGATTGAAAGAGATGCTTTAAAGAAATCTAGTTTGGATATTTCCGAAAAACTCGGACTTGCCACTGCAAAATCCGCTGGGCTAGAGACTGAAAAACAACTTCTCGAACAACAATTGAAAACTCTTAAAGAATATGTAGATGAAGTCAAAAAACAAACAAAGCTAGAATTTGAAAACCTAGCGAATCAGGTTTTGGATGCAAAAACAAAATCATTTTCAGAAACTACTGAGAAAAGCTTAGATGCTTTGCTCAAGCCACTTAAAGATAAAATTCAAACCTTTGAAAAGGCCGTCGATGAAAAGTACACCAACGAAGCCAAAGAAAGACACGCATTAAAATCTGAAATCGAAAAGCTAATTACTTTGAATGATAAAATGGCTCTTGAAACAAACTCGTTAACACAGGCGTTAAGAGGCGATTCAAAAGTTCAAGGAGATTGGGGCGAGCTTGTTTTAGAGAGGATTCTAGAGGCTTCAGGACTTCGTGAGGGACATGAATACTCTTTACAGAAATCGCACAATGATGATGTTGGAGATACATATCGGCCTGACGTTATTATTAACCTGCCAGAGACTAAGCACGTTATCGTTGATTCAAAAGTATCATTGAAGGCATACGATATATACCGATCTTCTGCTGACGAAGTAGTTCAAAAGAGAGGTCTTAGTGAACATATCAAGTCTATCGAAAAGCACATTGATGATCTGGGAAGTAAGCATTACGCAAAACTAAAAGGCGTCAACTCACCGGAACTGGTATTTATGTTTATTCCGATTGAGCCTGCATATTTGTTGGCGATGCAAACTGACTATGATCTTTCGTCAAGAGCATGGAAAAAAGGTGTTGCGATTGTCACTGCTACAACGCTTTTGACCAGTCTTAAAACTGTTGCTTCGATATGGCGTTTGGAAAAACAAAATAAAAATGCACTTGAAATCGCACAAGAGGGAGCAAAACTTTACGACAAGTTTGTTGGCTTTCTTGAAGATTTTGAAAAAATTGGAAAAACTTTTGAAACAGGACAAAAGCAATTTTCAGACGCTATGGGAAAGCTTAAAGACGGCCCCGGAAATGTCTTCAGAAAAATGGAACTCTTGAGAGAACTGGGTGCTTCGCCAAAAAATAAAATTAAGCCTGAGCTTTTGGAGTAGACAATGAGTACAACAGAAATGTCGATTTTTATTACTGGAGAATAAGTGGAACTTGTTTTGGTAGAAGATGAACTTAGAGCCAAAGGCCTTAAAAATCCTTCCCTCAGTATTTTAACTGAGGGGGATCAGTTGGCCAGTGCATTTTTCTTACAGCCAAAAGGAGATGTTAAAGCAGATGCAAATGGTATTGGATCGAGTGACGAAGTAATCGCTGCAATTAAATTTGAGTCATTTATGAAGTTATCAATTGAGAGAAATGCTGCTTTGGTTGTTAGTCCAGAATATTTCTGTCCGTGGATTGTATTGCGTAAAATTGGCTCGGAGTTCATTCCTTCGATTAACGCACTTTGGGTGATTGGCCTAGCATCAATTACTGTAGAACTATTAAATAATTTTGTAGGAGAGAACAATCAAATTAAGTGGGTATTTAGCTTACCTGCTGGTACACCAGAAAAATTTCTAAATCCGCTAGCGTACATTTTCAGAACTGAAGATGATACGGGGAACTTGCAAACCGTAGTACTTCTTCAGTTCAAGACAAAGCCAATGGTTGATACAACGTTGCAACTTGAGCGTCGCCATATGCTTGAGGGTAATAAAATATATCAATTTAGAAACTCAGCTAATAGTATTCATTTATCTTCGATAATTTGCTCTGACGCTCTTGATTTTGATCCGACCTCATTTTTTCCTCAATGGCCACACCTTCCACATATCTTGATACATCCGCAGTTAAATCCAAATCCAATTCATACACTTTTCCGCGATTATCGGACACGTTGGTCACGATTACAGGGAGACAAGAAGCAAGTTATCACTTTGAATTGGGCTCGTGGCTCTCAAATAAATGGAAATACATCAAATATCGAGGAGTTTGGACGATCGTGTTTTTATACAAAAGACAATCCAATATTTGGAATTGGCGACCACGTATCCAATCATGGCTCAGGATTTTATTATTCATACGATAAAGATCGGGTTCATGCTTTCTATCTAAATTTTGAAGAGTTTGTCTTTGAAACTCAAATAGGTAAAGTCGGTAGATCAAACGTAAATGCGGCTTCAGCTAATTTGGCTTGCCCAAGCGTAATTGCCTATTCATGGAACCAGTCAAACTGGGTTCGAGCTACTAATGTTGATAATGGGTACTCAACCAACTGTGCTTGGCAAGGCAATGTACTTACTCCATTGAAAAATAAAAATCTCACCGAAATAGACAAAGAAATTGTTATCAACCGATCTACAGGGTCTTTAAAGGGAAGTGTAAAAGACTTTCATCTGGTGCGATCAGTTAATCCAATGGATGGAGAACAATTGCGGCGAATTACTTTTGCACAAGATCAGAGTTTGGAATCTCGTGAGTACCGTCAAAGAGTAAATACATTATTTAGAGAACTGTGCATGACGGTCTTGACGACTCCTGCCAATTTTCCTAAAAATATTAGTTTTTGTGCAAGTAATCCCAATCTGAGTATTTTTGATGGACTTTTTAATCTAAGTAACGGAACGAGTGATTTTGCAATTGTCTGTTATCTGGGTCACGTATCCTCGGATGAGGCAGATAAAATTTATAGTGAAATATGTGGCCTTATACATTCGTCTGACAGGCGAAAAATTTGTGTCTGGTTTCATGACGACAATGGTGTTCGATCAAAAGTTGAGAACAGAGTGCAAATTAACGATTCATTTAGTGAAAGACCAGACGACTACACGAGGGAAGCATGATGAAAGAAGAAGTTCTATCAATCCTAAAAAATTCTAATTTTATAGATTGGGAGGATCGAGACGGAAGTGTTTTAAAGTTTTCGCATAACCACAACGGAAATACTCTTTCTAATGTTTATATCGACTACTCAGATGCACCAATAACAAGTCTTGAATCTGCACTCGAAAGACAGAAGCAGGTTTTAGAATCTGATTTTTTTAAAGCGAAGGGTAGTATTCAATGGAACTTCTATTACTACTATTTGCTAAGTCAGAAAAATTATAGCCAACAATTAGGCGCACCTTGGATAAAAACCATTCAGCTAGATACGAGTTACGCCAGAAAAAAAGTAGTTGATCTTGATGCTTTGAAAGCGAGCTACCCGTTTTCTGAAATTCTGAAACGTGCATCGAAGTCTTCTTCTCATTTAAGCGATCTTTCCAACGAGTGGGTTAGAGTTCTGAAAAGCTATGATCTCGATGAGGTACTATCTGAAGATAAAATTTCAACATACGATGCAGCTATTGAAAGATATTTGCAAGGAAAACCGATTAAAGAAATAAACGATGAAGCAAGCCTCGCGGCAGCCACAAGCACTAAAACACCAGAAGCAATTTCTGAGTTAACTCTTCACAAATACCGTTCTTTTCCCACTAATAAGAAATATACATTCTCTTCAATAAACCTTCTGGAGGGTAGAAATGGTTCGGGCAAAACATCAATACTGGAGGCCATCGAACTTGTTCTTTGTGGAAAGACCTATCGTCACGAGAAACTGCCAGCCGAGGCCGCTGAGATAAGTCTTAAGCATTTTGGAGCTAACGAAGCGGAGAAATTTGAACCTAAAGGTTTAAAAAAATTTCAAGATAGAGAACAGTTCTGGTATGGGATTCCACCTACGCACAATAGAAATACTCTTTTCAAAAGCTTCAATCGGTTTAATTTTTTTAATACTGATGCTTCATATAGATTTTCTACAGAAGAGGAGCCAAAAGCTATCTGGAACAATTTCTTATCACTTGCTTTGGGTGGAAAGACCTCTGAGTTAGGAAAGCGAATCGAAGGTTTTAGCGATAGATTTATACCGATTGATCGAAAGCTAGAAAAAGAAGTTTTAGATATTGATTCTGAGATTCAAAAATTGAAAACTGACTTAGAGTCGTTACAGTCCATAGGTGAGATCGGAAATTTTAATCGATCTACATTAGACAAAGTATTTTCGGCTACAGGATTGGCCTCAATTGACCTAATTGATGAACCTTCTTTGTCTGCCGGACAGACAGTGCTGTTGGAAGCAAAAAGTTTTATTGGTTCTCTCGTAGAATTGTTTCCGAATCTAAGCGAAATAAATCTGGAAGAGATCGAAGTTCTTAAGCAAAGTTCTTTGGATTTGAAGCATAAACTAAAAATATTTGAATCTAAAATTTTAGATTTTAATTCAAAAAAACAGCAAATTACCGCACGTCAAAAAGAACTATTGGCCGATCAGGAAAAAAGAAACAGATTAATTCAATATTTTGAAGTGAATCGGGCTAGAGATATTGGAGTATTGCAAATTGGAATACAAAGTGCCAGTGAAAACATAATACAGTACCAGTCTCGTCTTAAGAGTGTTCCTACTTCAGAACTTTCTCCTAGAGACCAGGACTCTCTAACGATTGAGGAGGCAATAACAATCAACGAAGCCGAAAAAAAGTCGTTAGAAGAAAAAAATCAAGAGCTGGCGACGAAAATCACAGAAGCTAAATTGCTTCTCGAAGGTCTTAAGGCAATTGTATTAGAAGTTAAGGCACTGGGGCGTAGATATTTAGACCATTCATCAGGAGAAAAGTGTCCACTTTGTGAGGCTACGTATGAGCGTGCAGAACTAGAAAAAAGAATAACACAGATTGAGTTTAGTGGCGATCAATTGCCGAAACTTTTGGACGAGAAAAGTGATATTGAAGAGCAATTAAAGAAATTAATTTTCAACATTGAATCTCAAAAAACTATTGCCCATGTAGCCAAAATGGCAATAGCTGAATTTGATTCGAGAAAAACAACACTAAAAGCCGCAAAAGACGGCTGTCGTGATCTTGATGTTATGGCCCGTAATCTTATACAGAAACAAACCGATGACAAGTATTTACTAGAGTCTCTTCTGTCTCAGGGATTTTCTGCCAATGAGTTTGTACAGCTAACCAAAGAAATCAAACTTTCAGCAAGTCAAAATTCTGCGAAGGACGTTATTTTCGAGCTTAAGCAGAGCACCAGCCTCTTGATAGAAGAGGCAAAAAAAATTCAAGGCGATGGTAACGATATAGATCAAGAAATAAAAACGATAATGGATAATTTTTCCTTATCCAATGCTGGCTTTGAGAATATTAAATCTGAATCTGAAATAAAGCGAGAAGCGTTATTACGAATTGGGCGGGCAAATAAATTTATTGCTGATTTAGAGAACGTAAGATCAAAATTTCCAAATATTTCTATTTCTGAGCCTCTTAGAAAGTTACTGTCATCTATTTCAACAGCATCCAAAGACGTTTCGGAGCACTTGACTTATTTGGCAGCAAAAAAACAGCAGAGTGTTGCTGTTGAGCAGACGACTTCCCAAATTGCAGAAAAAGAAAAAAATATCGAGATTAAAAGAGGTTACTATCAAAACTCCCAGAGAGCAGCCGAAGCATTTAAAAAGATTTCTTCAGAATTTGGAAAAGAGATTGCGGTAAAGAAGTTTTTTGATCAAAACAAGCCAATTATAGTTGAGATATTTAGGGCTATTCATGCTCCGAATGAGTTCGAGGATATAATTCTTAAAGAAGAGAAAATTTTTGTAGTAAAAAATGGAGAAGAGAGAGAGCTTAGTAAAATTAGTACAGGTCAGCGAACAGCAGTTGCGCTTGCTGTTTTTTTTGGTCTTCACTTATCTTGCCCATTGGCTCCAAAAATCATTCTATTTGATGATCCCATTGCATTTATTGATGACCTGAGTGTTTTAGCATTTTTAGATTTTTTGCGTGAGATTGCGATTACTGGTAAGAGGCAAATATTTTTTGCGACTGCAAACAAGAAGCTCGCCAGTCTTATCAGAAGAAAGTTTGACTTGCTAGGATCGTCGTTTTGCAACATAGAGCCTCTTGAGGAGCAAAGTTTAGCAGAGAGGCAAATGATATGAATGAGCGACTTAGCAAAGGCGAAATCATTTTATTTCAGTCAAACGACGGCCACACCAAAATCCAAGTTCGCTTTGAAGACAAAAGTGTTTGGCTCACTCAAGCCGCTATTGCCGAACTTTTTCAAACGACCCCTCAAAACATCACCATTCACCTAAAATCTATTTTTGAAGAAGGTGAACTTTCTGAAGAGGCAACTTGTAAGGAATACTTACAAGTTCAAAATGAGGGAAAAAGGAAGGTAAACCGAAGTCTTAAGCACTATAATCTAGAGGCCATTCTAGCTATTGGCTATCGAGTTAGAAGCTCCCGAGGAACTCAGTTCCGTCAATGGGCCACAGCTCAATTGCAGGAGCTATTAGTTAAGGGATTTGTCATGGACGATGACAGACTAAAAGAAGGCAAATCCATCGGCCAAGACTACTTTGATGAACTTTTGCTTCGCATCCGAGACATTCGTGCTTCTGAGCGAAGATTCTATCAAAAAATCACCGATATTTACGCCACCAGTATTGATTATGACGGCAAGGCCGAAATCACCCAAGAGTTCTACGCCACTGTTCAAAATAAACTTCACTGGGCCACTCATGGAAAAACTGCTGCTGAAGTTATTAAAACTCGTGCTGATGCAAAAAAGAAATACATGGGACTGACCACTTGGAAAAATTCACCTGACGGAAATATTCGTAAGCAAGACGTAACGATAGCAAAAAATTATTTAAAAGAGGACGAGCTGACGGCTCTGAATCGCACAGTCACGATGTACCTAGACTACGCCGAAGATCAGGCGATGACTCGCAAGCCGATGCACATGGCCGATTGGGTAAAAAAGCTTGATGGATTTTTACGATTCAACGAAAAAAATATTCTCACTCATTCTGGGAAAATATCTCATCAACTTGCCGTTGACCACGCGGAAGTAGAATTTGAAAAGTTTGAGATTCAGCAACGACAAATTGAAGCAAATAGCCCGACCAGTGATTTTGATAAACTGGCCAAAAAAATCACAGCAAAGAAGCCGAAGAAGAAATGACGACGAAAAAATCTTTTAAAGTTACAGATAAAAATGAAGCATGGATTCTTCACAGAGAAGAAGTCGAAACTATTCAAGATGGTAGTTGCAACATTTATGTGTTGATGGATGCTTACACTGGATACTGCTTTGGCCAAGAAATATGTGTGGACTTGCCAACCTCATCAAAAATAATGGCTCTTTTAAAAGTAGCCCAGTCTCAGGCGAAAACATGGCCGCTAAAAATGTTGGTTCTAAAAAAAGACCCCTTCGCTGAAACCTTTGAAGCGATCTGTAAGGGCTTGAAAATTCCTTTTGAAGAGATGACGGCCAAAGAGTTACAGCCCTATGTAAAACCATTCAAAGATTCTTTTCGGCAATTTAAAAAAGGGACTCCGACAGATGATACTTTAGACGACCTATCAACAATCGAGCAACAAGAGCTAGAAGCATTTATTCCAGAAAGCTATTCGCCATGTCCCTGTGCTTCGGGTAAGAAATTTAAGTTTTGCTGTCAGAAAATTTTCAAAGATATAACATTTGCAATGAGTGCTGCCCAAGAGGGTCATCTTGAGGATGCCCTTAAATTTATGAAGTTGGCCGAAGAAAAAGTAGGTCGTACTGCTGAGGTCGTTTGTAGAACCGCTATCTGTTGGTCATTTTATGATTTGAATAAATCAAGACTGCTTTTAGCTGAGGCCTTAGAAATAAACCCGAATCATCCTCGTGCAAATTACGTTTGTGGAATTGAAGCCAAGGCCGCAGATGACTTTGAACAAGCTGTTGCATTTTATCAGACAGCCATCGAAAATTATCCACCAGACGACAAATTTCATTTGAACGAGACCTACAACAATCTCGGCACAGCGTTTTATGAACTGAAGAAATATAAAGAAGCCAAAGAATCTTGGGAAAAAGCGTTGGTGCTTTGGCCCACTGATCGAATGGTAATTCAAAATCTTTTTGAATTTATCTATGACAACCCTGTTGTTCCAAAGTTAGTACGAGAAATGAGTCCGTTCATAAAAAAGTATTTGGATAGATGAGAACATTGAATATGAAATATTGTTTCCAAACAAGTGGATTTAAAAGCTATTTAATAAAATAGGAGAGACTTTCAATGGCTAAAATAAAATATGATGTAGTTCTATCAAAAGTAAATTTGCTAATTTCTTCTGGAAATCATGTTGAGCTGATTCATCCCTTAGATAGTGGACATGATCAGTTTGACGTAAAATGGGTATCACCCAAAAGTGATACTTATACTGGAACTTTGCCCAGTGCCGCTCTTGAGTTCACTAAAGAAGAAATTCGGGATCAAAATCTTCAAATAGATCACGATGGTCTTCCCTTATTTAGGAATTTAAAGGTGCAATATAATGGGCCTTCAAACGAAGCTCTCTCTACGGATGATATTTTGATTGTTCAAGAACCTTGGTACAATTCTTCACAAATGGAGTGTCGGTGCATCAACACAGTTGGGAAGCCAAACGCAAACAATCGTGTTGTTGTGAAGACTTCTTTACTGAAAAGATGCTAGCGGTAGCTATTTTTTTGCTTTTGCATTTTCCGAAGGAGTCCACGGCGTACCCCAATTTTTTGTCTGCATTTCTTTGAGGATTTGCAGTTGGGCAATACGAACTTGGTGAACTACTTTTGGAAGCTGACCAGTGCTTGCTGCGAGCATTGCTAAAGTTGATGCGATTACGATGATTGATTTCATGTGAGACCTCCGTCTTTATTTTTGGATTTGTGATGATTTAAAATCGACTGAACAACAGATGTGGCCCAGCCCTTCCCTGATCTTGTGGGATATTTTTTTGCATTTAGGTGTTTGGCAATTTGCCGAAGTGATTTGCCTTGCTGGTTTAGCTGGATAACGACTTGGACAATTTTATGTTCTCTGGGGTCAATGACAAGTTTGCCATTTAGCCAGCAATAGCCATAGCTGGCGACACCGCCTGTTCGCTGATGGCTTTTAGCTCTGGCCTTAGTTGTCTTTTGGGGGTTGCCCTCTTGGACAACGCCCTTTTTCAGAAATGTTCCCCGTATGGTGGATTTAGGGATTCCAGTCGTTGATGCAATTTCTCTTAGGCTCATTCCTGATTGAAATAAGGGCCAAGTCTTATCAAAAATTGTTTCCTTGTTTTTAATAAAAATCGGCGTAAAATCGTGTGGGTACACGTACTTAGATACTAAAGGAAGTTTTGGTTCGCCTAGATTTCGTGCGGGGCCACCATTTTCCCCCGATTGAATTGGACACATTTCGGCTAAAAACGGCAGTCAGTATGTCTTAAAAATAAGACTTGCATTAATGTCTTAAATATGAGACCTATAACATGTGATCTCAATAATAAAGCAGTGTGAAAAAGAATTAAAAGATTTTCCAATTGCGGTTAAAGAAGATTTGGCCGATGCTTTAGCATTGCTTGATGAAGGGGTAAATTTATCGATGCCGTTATCTAGACCAATGCCATCAATTGGCAGTGGAGTTCACGAATTACGACTTAAAGATCGTTCGGGTGTTTACAGAGTGGTTTATTTTATTCGCAAGCACGCTGATATTTGGTTGATCCATGCGTTTCAAAAGAAATCACAACAAACACCAAAAGAAAATATTGAATTAGCCAAGCAAAGATTGAAGGGAGCTTTATGAAACAGTCAGTTAAAGGTTTAAACCTTGCAAAAAAACTAGGTATTTCTCCACTTCGAGGAGTTGAAGCTGTTATAAAAGCACAGCTGATTGCTGCAGTTATCAAAGAAGTTCAAAAGCAAGATTTGACTCATGTTGAATTAGCAAAAAAATCTAAATTACCGCGAAGTGCAGTAACGGGAATTTTATCTGGAAGTTTACAAAAAATAACAATCGATAGGATTCTTCGCTTAGTCGAAGCTGTTGGTTTGTTGCCAGAACTAAAAATTCACAGTAAGGTCGCTTAATATATAAATGCCTAAAGTCATTCCGCCAAATTTTGGCATAAGACGCAATCGAACGGAGAAGCCATGATTTTAGTTGGAGTATTGGCTTTGGTATTTGCGGCACTGTTTGCTGGTGCCGCATTCTACATTAATTTTGCAGAACAACCTGCTCGTTTGAAACTTGAACCGAAACAACTTTTGAAGCAATGGGCGCCAAGCTACAAGCAGGGCTTTATCATGCAATCAACGCTGGCAGTGCTTTCGGGCATAGCTGGCATCTACTCCTACATACAAACACAAGATTGGCGTTGGGTTTTAGGTGCCGTTCTCATTTTTGCAAATTGGCCGTATACACTGCTTGTGATTATGCCGACGAATCACAAACTCCTTGCGACAAAAGAAGCCGATATTAATTTGGGCACTGTTGGCCTCATTCAATATTGGGGTAGGCTTCATGCTGTTCGAACAATTCTTGGTCTATCGGCTACGGTTGTTTTTATTTGGGCGCTAGCGTGATCAGGTCTTCTCATTTCACTTCTTCTCACCAGCGATTTCATCAAAAAATGCCAATCCAACTTGGACTTTGCTTGGACACTTGAAAATATATTGAGTAGTATCAAGGAGTTGGGAGCGAGAAATCGCCTCCACCATTTTACGCCGTAGTTTGGCGTAAGGCACAGCGATTGATTGCGATCAGGAGAAATATTTGATGATTAAGATTTTGAAGTTAATTGGAGCTTTGGCTTTGATCATATTAATTGTGCCAGCGTTTTTGCCGCCTAAATTTTTCATGTCTCGTTCAATTGAAATTAATGCTCCGCTGGCAACAGTTTTTTCGAAACTGATCGACTTGCATGAATACGTGAAATGGAATCCATTTCCTGAAGGTGATCCAACCAATCAAGCGGATGTATCAGGAGCTGGTGTCGGTTCGTCGTTAATTTGGAAGGGCGATAAGACTGGTGAGGGCAAAATGACGATCACCAATATCGAGCCGGAAAAAGACATAGTTGTAAAAATGGAATTTTATAAACCAATGAGCGGCGAAGGCAAAGTTCAATGGATTACCAATGCCCAATCCGATTCAAAAACAGAATTGGTTTGGACATTTGAGCAGGAACTCACATTTTTCAATCGCTACTTCGGTTTGGTAATGGAATCTATGATGGGCAAGCATTTTGAAAAAGGTCTTTTGAATTATAAAACATTGATTGAATCATCCCAGTAGTTTGCGGCACGGTATCTTAAGGTATGACTTTTTTAAAGATGAGGAGGGGTTCTTTGATTATTAATGGTGAATTTGATGTGACGCTAAACCCCTTAGAGACCTTGGACGAAGTTGCTAAAAACTATTTTGCGAATTACTCGCTGATTGTCTACGCAAGTGACATTCAGGTTATTCGTCATGAAAAATTTTAATCGACAAAAGAAAGAAGGATAAATCATGAAAAAACTAACTTTAATTACTGTGGTTTTATTTGGAACGATATTGGCTAAAATCAGCTTCGCAGCTGATCCGGTCAAAACCGATGGAGATAAATATAAAGTTATTTTAGAAAACGAGAGAGTACGCGTATTTAAATACGACGACAAACCTGGCGACAAAACGCACATGCACGATCATAATGACTTTACTCTTTATGCGCTCGCCCCTTTTAAAAGAAAACTTACATTTTCTGATGGCAAGTCTATAACTCGACAGGAGGATAGGCAGTTCAAAGGCCGAATCGTTCAAGTCTAACATCTAGGTTAGCCTTCATTGTTGTTAAAATTGTGTGATTGGAATGGGTCTTTGGCAA
>JAYWEQ010000080.1:0-6843 GCA_043779185.1 Pseudobdellovibrionaceae bacterium | reverse complement strand
TTGCCAAAGACCCATTCCAATCACACAATTTTAACAACAATGAAGGCTAACCTAGATGTTAGACTTGAACGATTCGGCCTTTGAACTGCCTATCCTCCTTCTCGCGTAGCTCGGAAGTAAATTAGCAAAACTAGTAAGTAGAGCTAAATCCCATGCATCTCCGAAAAATTTTCGTCTTGTAACTGGATCGTGTTTCACTGGTCTTATTCCTTTCTAATGTTTCCAGTTCTTCTATCTTGTTTGTGGAGCGAGCTGAGCTTTTTGAATGATTTTATTCTCTATTTGTTTCAACCGTCGCTCCGCACTTTGACCAAGGAAGTAAGAATGTATCAAAGACCAAACAATTCCTGCCGCAAAAGTGTAGACCGCACCCAAAGTTAAGACGGAAATAAAATCACCAAAACCAAATGAAGTTCCGGTCTGCGCCATTTGATTAAAACTCATTCCATGAAAAAGTTTACTCGTAGCCGTAACTATTGCTGCGGGCGCGATCAAATAGAGGAGTGCGCAAAGTGAATATGAAATGGCCCACGTGGCACTGAAACTTAACCCATCAATAAATGGATGACCGGCTACTTTCGTGTGCGATGTTTGACCTGTGACATCCCGATGGATTGCATTCTCATCAATGCGAAGCTGAGCGGTGATTTTATTGTATTCGACTTCTGAAATGTCGCCTTTTGCAAATCTGCGCTTTAGAATTGTATGTGGATCAAGACTGTTCAATCGAGCCCGGTCAGGCACATTATAGCCGAACATCGACACCATCATAAAAATCCAAAATGCCCACCAAAAAAGGTGCATCCCCCAAAACGGACCATACTCAGCAACTGTATTATTTTCTCCTTGTGCCATTACAAGTGTCGGAAGTGCCAAGGGCAGAGTTAAAGCTATCAGTGCAGATATGTGGAATTTTGCAAACATATAAAAACCATTCCTTAAAAATGTTGAGGTTAAGTCGTTCAAACAATTGCTGACAGTTGCAAAGGAAGAGCCGCGCCAAGGCGTTGGCCTTGCATATGAAAGCAATCAAAGTCTTTAAGGGGGAAAATAAACCCTAGTCCCAGAGTTATTGTCCCATTCAATATAAGATACTGAGCTTCGGTCTACACAAAGTGACAGGTCAATTCATTGAGCTGATGAGGCCAATAGCCCCATGCTAAATCCGCTGGGCCGAAATCATGTGGCCTAACTCTTCAGAGTAGATCACCAACGGAAAGCCTATGGCATGTTTGCTGCTATACCCTATATTTGAAATCTGTTTAGAACATACCGAGAGTGGCCTAATAAACTTTTTTTTTAGGGACGCTTAATGGAGATAAAGATGGCAGGCAATAAAATATTTTTCTACGTAGCTGCATTTCTTTTAACTTTTTGCCATTTAGCTCAAGGACATGAAAAGAAATGGCCGGAGCGCAGATTACGTCAGGCCTGGCCATCCGCCGAAAGCTTCACATCAAAGCAAGTGGCACTGAGCCCGAATCAGATTTCTGACTTAAAGGCTGAGGGAATAGAAATTGCGTCTAACGAGAAAAATCCGATATTTTATTTGGCGCAGTCAAAAGTCGCTGCACCAGGTAGCTTACAGAATTTAGGAGCCATTTTATTTGTCGATGAACCCGGAGATAATGGACTTATGGAAATATCGGTAGCGATCGGAAACGATGGCCAGATCAAAAAAATTGATATCTGGGAGAGTTCAGAAAATCAATTAATTTCTAAGGATGATTTCTTAAAACAGTTCGTAGGAAAATCTTCCAAGGATTCATTTTTGACTAACAAAGATTTCAAGCCGGTTGAAGCGGCCCCAAAAGCATCCATCGCAGTTAGTAAGGCCGCACAAAAGGCGATCAAAATATCTAGCTTAATTTTTAAGAAAAAGTAGGTTCAAGAATGTGGAATAAAAAAATAAATTATTATTCTTTTTTTGCAGTTATTATTATGGCATCAGCTTTGAGTAATAAATCTTGGGCCCTGCCATCTCAAAAACGGCTTTGGGAAAAGAAATATGGTTATGTAACCTCTTGCAGTTTATGTCATAGCAAGGGCGGCGGATCCCAGGTCAATTCTTATGGCGAAGACTTTCAGCGGTTCGGCATGACACCCGGAGCATTTGCATCGATCGAAAAAAGAGATTCTGATAAAGACGGCACAATAAACATTGACGAAATTAAAGCTAAGTCCAACCCCGGGGATTTTAATTCAACTCCGCAAAAGCCCACCGATTGGTTAAGTCGCGTC
Organism: Pseudobdellovibrionaceae bacterium; assembly: GCA_043779185.1. Classification (GTDB taxonomy): domain Bacteria; phylum Bdellovibrionota; class Bdellovibrionia; order Bdellovibrionales; family Bdellovibrionaceae; genus JAYWDA01. Next base: position 4,602 of record JAYWEQ010000080.1, on the reverse strand, counting down.
GAGGAATCTATGTTGCCGGTCAAAGAGCTTCAGAGGATATTTCCCGACTCTAAAAAATTTTCGTCCCTTGAGGGGACACTATTTCCCGAGCAGGCCAAACAGATTGAAAAGGACTTAGGAAAAAAATTAGCCGACGCGGATTCTGTACCGACATTTTACTTCGCAATAAAAGATAATGACGGCAAGGCTACGCGGGTAGGGGTTGCGCTTTTCTCCACGCCGAGCATAAATCCTGAAAAATTAATTGTAGGTGTGGGAATTGATCTGTCCGGGAAAATAAAGAATGTTGTGCTCATTAAAAATAAGCTGAATAAGGCGTTGAACGACGAAAAGTTTTTAAACCAGTTTAAAGAAAAAACTTCGGATTCCCCAATACAAATTAATAAAGATATTCAACCTGCAGCTGCGAATTTGGTCACTGAATCGGATCAAGTCGTCGAAGCCGTAAAAAAGTCTTTGATGATTATTCGAGTTGTATTCAACAAAAAAGCAATAAATGTGGAGGACAGTTATGAATATGCTCAGATTAAAAAAGTTTGTGCTGGTGGCATCGGCTGCATTGTTGACAGGATCCTTAGCCCTCGCCCATGAGCCCCAAGCTGACACAGGTCAGGAACACGCAGCTTCTCCCGCGGGGCACCATGCATTTGTGCATCCGTTTGTGGCCCACATGGGAATGCCCGACGAACCAGGTGAAATAAGCCTTCGGTTGATGTCATTGCAGGAACGGAACATAGGTTCGGTTGCTGGCACTTATGGTTTTCATGTGGAAGCAGGCGTCGCCGACAGATGGGGGCTCCATCTGCGAAATGATAAAGTCAGTAGCAAAAAAATGACGGAAATGATGTTGCAATATGCAGTCTTAAGATCGGACTCAGGCGCAAATGGACTTGCGTTGATCGGAGAGGTCGAATTTCCGACGGGCCCTACTACCGACAATCAAAATAAGCATCTATTGGGGGTTTCATTCGCTTATCTTTGGGCCCCCGTCGTTTCAGTTAACTCCATTGTTCATTATGATCCGCAGGAAAAAATGGTCGAATGGGAAATCGCATTCGTTAGTCGATTGACGGCGAAAATATTTCCAATTTTGGAATTCAGAGGCGAGGCCTCAAAAGATATGTCTTTGGCAAATGCGCTTTTTGCTTGGAAGTTTAAAGCTCAAGAGAACAGCGCATTTGGCCTGGGATACCAAGTTCCAATATCGAAAGACAGGGAATATGACAGTCAATTAATATTGGAAGCAGAATTTAACTTTAACTGACGGAGATATGCTAAAAATGGGTCTTTCTCAGTATCTCTTAGCAGCTTATAATTTGTTGAAGCCGAGTATCGGGTCTGCGCAAGGCTTAGATCTCGGTGCACAAGACTCAGCGCAAGTTGTGTCTTCTCAAACGTTATTTCCGCAGGCCAACATATCGACGGCTTTTTTTTTGGTGTACTTGTTGTTTGGAATAGCACTCCTTGCATATTTTTTTTTAAAAAAAAGAAAGTCTTGGACGCCACCGATTTTTATTCAAGAGTTTCCGGTCAGCGCCAAAGTGGCCGTGACACTGACTTTTATTTCGTATGGGTTTGTGCATGCGCTTGCGCTCCTTGAAGTTTTTGCGGTCACAAAAGTGGCCTTCAAATCCACATCGGAGTACTTTTTTTATATGAATTTACCAAAGCTTTTGGCCACGTCGCATGCGCATTTCTTTGGTCATGGAACAATGTATTTTATAACTAGTACGGTCTTTATTTTCTCAAAACTTAAAGAGTTTTGGAAAATTTTCTTTATATCCTTGGCATTATCGGCAGGGCTATTGGACGTGCCTTCTTGGTGGGCAATCAAATACGCCGGTAGCCAGTTTGAAGTTTTCTCGGCAATAGCCGGAATGATGTCTGTTGTTGGCTGGGGTTTTATGGCCGCAAGATCTTTGTACGAAGCATGGTGGTTAGAAATATTTGGGAGAAAAATATGAGTCGATGTCTAAAATTGACAATACTGTTTTGTGGGATATGTTTTTCGCCCTCCATAAATGCTCAGGAGTTTGATTTCGGAAGCCCCCAGCTTGATAAGCCAGCTGAAAAGGAGGTTAAGAATGACGTCCCTCTTGGCACTTTTGGTGGGTTGAATTTGGGTCTTTTGTTTGACGTTCGTTACATGGCGGTTGGTCCAAATGTTCCTGGAACAGTCGTGCATGTGAACGAGCTAAATATTACCGGTAACATCGGTGATAACATTTCAATATTAGCCGAGCAACTCCTGCCAACTTCAGTGTTAACAGGTATTGAAGATCAAGTCGGTGACGACCATGGTTTTGTCTACGGAATTTTTTCTAATATTCCATTTCTGCCTCCGGGGACAGCTTTTAAGATTGGGCGTTTCAGGTTTAAATGGGGCGTGGACGCGGTTCTCGATGCACCAGCTAATCCCATCTATCCTCTGACTCGAAAGAACTTGGGGTTTATTACGGATCGAGGCATGGAGCTCGCCGGATTTTTAGGAGACATCGACTATACCCTGGGGATCGCCGACGGACCGCAATTTACAGAAGAAACAGTGATGGATTCTTCTGGTAAGCCGATAGGGACAGTCAATAAAAGTGCAAAAAACAATTCGGCTCCAGTTTTTTTAAGATTAAGTAAAAAATTAGCATCTTCAAAAATCGGACTGTCATATTTTGATGGCCAAAGTTGGTCCTACGCAAACTTCACTGATTATATGCCTAACACTCAAAGGCGATCTCGCCACCCTGGAGGAATGGCCGACCGCTCAAGACTTTTGTATCGACAACATGGGGCTGCAGATTACTCAGTTAAATGGGGGAAGCTAGATTTAGCTCTTGAATATTCTCAAGGACGTGACAGGGATCCAGAGATGAAAATGGATTACCAAACGAAAGGATATTTTTCGAGGCTTGATTACATAATTAAACCTCAAAAAGTCAGTCTTCAGTTTCAGTATGATCAGTATCATGATGGAAGGCCGGGAGTAAAAGATGAAAAATCTTTATCAACGGGTGTTCAGCTATTTATTCATGATCAGGCATTTATTCGGATTGGCTACATGTACAATCACTTAGGAATTTCTGCAGAAGATTTCATCGGCGTATTTGATGATGTTGGATTCGTGCAATTTTATTTACCACTGTAAGAATTGAGCGCGCCATCAATTGTTTGTGAGGGCGCTTAAAACGCCCCTTGCATAAGTAAGTCAAAACCTGCTTATTTTACTTCCACAGAAAGTGGGACGACGTGAATCTCACCACCATCATTAAATTGAATCCATAATCTGTAAAAACCAGCATCTGGAAAAGTCACGTGAAGCATGGCCGTTGTTGGAGTTGATCCAGGGACGGGATGGACATGAATTAAAGAATCTCCATCTGTCGGTGTTGCTACGATGTGAGCAATAGCACCAAGATAGGGTGACAGCTGCGGAACAGACCCATCTTTGCGGCTAAAGGTAAGCTCAATCATCGACATTTTTCCGGCCTTCAATGGTGTCTTTGAGAGTGTAATAACAGAATTTCGGTCTTCACCGCTACGGATGTCCGAAAGATTCGGTTCCGCAAGTTCTGGAGCGCCTCCGGTCACAGTGAGCCTTGTTGGCGCTGAAAATTCAGACCCATCCGAAGAAAGTTCTCCTTGGGCCCAGGCCCAATAGTTTCCATTCACTTGAAAATTAACTTCAACCTCCCAAGTGGAGTCGTTTGAAGAGGTATAGGTTGGATGAACATGCTGAAACTGGCTTAGTGAAGGATCATATATAATGAAGTGCAATTTTTTTTCGTGAGCGACATTAAGATCGCTATCTGAAATTAAATGTTTTGTTTTCGTCTCAATCATCTGAAAAGTTAAACTACTTTTTCCAGCCTTCATTGGGGTGCTAGAAGAAATTTCTAAGGCCACCGGCCCCTCGTCTGTTTCGTGGGCATAACTATGTGACGAAAGTGCTAATAATCCAAGACCCAGTGCAAGTATATTTTTCATTTTTGCCTCCTCGTTGATATCTTTTCAGATGTCCTTTACAACTATACCCCTGTATGGTAGCTGTCAATCAATGATCGAGAGGGACTTTGTGACTAAAAAAAGAATGACTGGACCACAGGATGCAATTGGAGACGTGGCTAGCGATGAAATGCATGCCAACCACTCAGCGCAACTTGTCCGTTTAAAAAAAATTAAAGGTCAAGTCGAAGGGCTTGAGCGGATGATCGCAGATCGCCGCTATTGCACTGATATAGTTATGCAAGCCAAAGCTTCGATTTTAATCTGAACTTGCTTAATCACATCGTCTGAGACGTTCATAGACTTCATCGTATCAATTGGGCTTTCAGATTTATTATCAGTGATTTGCTTCTGAATTTCGTCTAATTTTTGCTGCTGTTCTTTCGATTTTCTTGCTGTGAATTCTTTTTTCTGGGCGTGGACACTTCCATGACTACATTTGGCAATTCTTGCAATCTCTCGATAAGACAAGCCAGCTTCTAAAAGTGATTCAATTAAAGCCGAATTTCTCACCTCATTTAAAAGGTAATCATTGAGTAGATTCTCTGTCAATAAAGCCAATGAATAAATGGCACGGATCGGTCATCGCCGCAGAGCCTTCCTGAG
>JAYWEQ010000079.1:0-33621 GCA_043779185.1 Pseudobdellovibrionaceae bacterium | reverse complement strand
AACGGACTTTTAGGACGCTATGTTTTTAAGGGCCAGGTCGCAGACCTATCGCCCTCGGCAAAGTTAGAGGCTGGCCAGGTATTAGGCCGAGTCAGTCCTGATGCAAAGGCCTTATATTGGAGCCTGCACGGATCCCCCACAGAACCTGGTCCAGAGGCCGAAAATTCAGTCCTGGAATAGCTTTGTGAGAGTGTCCCACTGTGATACTATTTAGATATATTCACTGTCTCAAATCGAGATAGTTCTGAGGAGGCAAAGATGAAAATTACACACTCAAAGGTTGGACAAAACCTGAACTCTGTCGACGGTGCAAAAACCGACCCCTCTAAAAAAACTGGCAAACAGGATTCTGTTTCTTCTTTGGGCGCTGATGCTTTAGCAAATGTTGGAGCCTCGAAAGTTGATTTATCGCCACGGGCGCAAGAAGCCAAACGCATCAAAGAAATTGCCATGTCGACTCCGGATGTTGATACTGAAAAAGTGGCGCGATTTCAAAAATCGATTGATGAAGGAAGTTACAAAGTGGATTCCAAAGCCGTGGCCGATCGAATGGTCGACGAACATTTAGAGACAATGGAGTAGTGAACGAGCATGGATGCATTAGTTGAACGAGCCTACCTCAAACTAAAAAGTAACTTAGAAGATCTGACAAAGCTTTATCGGACTTTGCTGGACACTGTCCGTAAAGAAAAAGAAATTTATGTTAAAGCAGATCTTAAAGAGCTGCATGAAATCAATCAGGGCAAAGAAACTTTGCTGATGAAAATTAAATTAGTCGACACCCTAAGAATCAAGCACGCTCAAGAGTTAGCTGTTCAAATTGGAGCCGATGCAGAAAATCCAAGATTGTTAGATATTGCAAAATATTTGCAAGGCGAAGCGGCTGACCGTTTGCGTGGCTTGCACGCCGCTTTGGATATCTTACTGAAGCGTTTGACTGAAATTAATAAAGAAAACGAAGAGTACGCACAAAAAGCGCTCAGCACTCTGAATGGGGCGATGACCAATATCAAAGAAACTTTGTCGGGTAAAAAAACCTACGAAAAAAAAGGACAGATGAAATCGGGCCCTGATCAGGCTGGAAATTTCGTACGCAAAGAAGTTTAGAGATCATATGAGGCAAGGAAGCCTCGAACGGGGACAGGATGTCGAAGATCTCATCGATGTTGGATATAGGAAAGAGATCTCTTTCCAATAGTCAGACAGCCTTACAGACTGTCTCGCACAACATCGCCAACAAAGCGACGGAAGGATTCTCTCGGCAACGGGTAGAAATTCTAACGAATCCCCCTCCTAGTCCTGGGCAAATTCAAGTGGGAACGGGCGCTCGCGCGGGAATGATCACGCGAACAAATAATCCTTGGTTAGAAAAACAAATTCAGCGTGAAGGAACAAGTCTTGGATATTCCAATGCGCGCTCGGATGCTTTAACCCGAGTCGAACAAGTTTATAATGAACAAGAAAATAAAGGTTTGAATCAGTACATGACTGATTTTTTCAACGGCTTCCGTGAGATGTCGGCTAATCCTGAAAGTCTAGCGGGTCGATCGATGGTGCGCGAAGCGGCTGTGGCCTTGACTGGTGATTTTAAGCGCGTCGTCGGGCAATTAAAAGATGTCCAAGAAGATTTAGATCATCAAATCGTTGCGACCATTGATGAAGTCAATCAGACAACCAAAGAAATTGCTGATTTGAATATGAAGATCAAATTAGTCGAGGCGCAAGGCGTTCCATCCAATGATGAGCGCGATCGCCGAGATTTATTACTTAAAAAATTAGGTGAAAAATTAGAAGTGAATTGGGCGGAAGGTGCAGACGGAATGGTTTCCGTGACGGCGGGCCGAGCGGCCGTGCTGGTTTCAGGAATTGATTCGACAGACTTAAAGACCCATAAAGTGGGCGAAAAAGCGGCCACGCAAATTTTTTACAGCTCGACCAAAAATGGCACTGAATTTAATGTCACTGATCATTTTCGCGGCGGGCGCGTCGGAGCTTCGCTAGAGGTTCGCGACGAATTGATTGAGGGTTTAAAAAATCACGCCGATAACTTAGCCTACAGCTTTGCCAAAGAAGTGAATGAAGCCCATGTCGAAGGTTTTGACCGTTATGGCAACCAGGGCGCCGAGTTTTTTAAAATGCCAGATCAAGTTGAGGGCGCCGCCGAAAAAATCGCCTTGAACCAAGATATTTTCAGTGATGTAGGGCGTATTGCTGCGGCTGCAAGACCAGATGCTCCGGGTGACAACACCGTTGCCAATATGATTTCGTCACTTCAGCATCAAAAGGTGATGGATGAAGGGGCTGCGACGTTTGATGATTATTACAATGCCGAAGTCGGTCAGATCGGAAGCGTTACTAATCGCGCCGTAAAAACCATGGAGTCCCAAAGAAATATTATGCAGCAGCTAGGGAATTTGCGCGAAAGCATCAGTGGCGTCAGTCTGGACGAAGAAACAACAAAGATGATTGAATTTCAAAAAGCTTACGATGCTTCGGCACGGCTGATTCGAACCGCCGATGAAATGTTCGATACGATTTTAAATCTGAAGCGCTTATAGGATTGATGGATGAGAATCGCAGATAAAATGCAATTCAATCAGGTCCAACAGAACACGACGAAAAATCGTTCTGAGATGTATGATTTGCAGAATCAAGCAGCGACTCAGAAACGTATCAATAAGCCATCTGATGATCCGTTAGCGACCACGCGAGTTTTAGGAACTAGAACCGAAGAACGTGGCAACACTCAGTTTGTAAAAAACATTAATAACGCCAGATCCTTTCTTGAATTCACCGATCAGTCTTTAAGTGAGCTGGGTGATATCATGATTCGCGCCAAAGAACTTGCCGTGGCACAAGCCGGTGATGCTGGCGCCAGTGAAGAGACTCGGCAAGTGACTGGCCTTGAAGTGAATCAAATTTTGAGTCAAGCCGTACAAATTGGAAATCGAAAATTAGGCGACCGATATATTTTTGGGGGCTTTAAAACTCAGTCCATGCCCTTTGATAAAACGGGAAATTATTTAGGTGATGACGGGGATATGAAGATCCAAACGCACAAGGATGCGTTTATCACGATGAATCTTCCTGGCAGTAAGGTCTTTTTAGGAAAAGGCATGTCGGGCGATGGTATCAGCAATCCACCGGTGGACAGTCCCCATGATGTCGAAGAGCTGAATGAACTTCTAACCAATGAAAAAAAGAACAAAGAATTCAATCAGCAGTTAGAAGATAATTTTGTTCAGTTGCGGGGACCCGCGGCGATCGGTAAATCTGGTGAGATCGGCAACAAGGATCCCATCACTCAACGCACAGGGGTGAATATTTTCCAGGTGCTTTCGGGGTTGGAAGTGGCCTTGCGGACCAACGACAAAACCGGAGTTCAATCGTCTTTGGACACCTTAGACCAGGCGATTTCGCAAGTGGTCTTGTCCCGATCTGAGGTCGGATCGCGGATTATGAACGTCAACAGCTCTACAGAGAGCCTCCAGAAGGCGATCGTGGATAATAAGATTTTAGCGTCACAGCTAGAAGATGCTGATGTGTATCAGGTGGTTAGTGACATTAATAAAACAGACAGTGCTCTGAAGGCGACACTTCAAACTTCGCCGAAATTGATCCAGACTAGCCTCCTTGACTTTCTGAAGTAGAAATTATACCTACAGTTCCGCTTTGAACCGCCGATATTTACGGTGTGCCTGTCGTCAAGAAGACTGGTTGGCGTGTTCATAATTGAAGGAGTATTCAATGCTGGTTCTAACAAGGAAGTTGGGTGAAAGCATCGCTATCGATGACCATATCAAAATTCGCGTTGTCCAAATCAAAGGGAAACAAGTGCGACTGGGAATAGAAGCTCCCAAGGACACAAAAATTCATCGCGAAGAAGTTTACATGGCCATTCAAGAGCAAAACCAACAATCCTCAGTGGTTTCATCTGATTCCAGTCGAGCGGTTGCCAAGCTTTTGAAAACATAACGCATCGCCGCTGATATCCTAAGACTCTAAAAATTTCAATTGATAGGACCTAGATTTAGGTCCAGATTTATTCTCTGGGTGCACCTTTTATGGCCTGCAAGGGTCTAAACTATAAGGAATCCGCGCATAGGGGGCAGAGTGATTATTGCAACAACACGATTTGGTCAGGTTGAAATCAAGAACGAAGATATTCTGACGTTTGCAGAAGGCCTTTTGGGCTTTGCGGACCTAAAGAAATTTGTGCTTCTTGATGATCCCAGTGACGAAATCTTTGCTTGGTTGCAAAGCTGCGACGCCGGTGCAATTGCATTTCCTTTGCTAGAGCCTGAAATTTTTTCTGACACTTACAATGTGACAATGTCAAAAAGTGATATGGAAGCGTTGAAAGTAAAAGAGCAAAAAGACGCTCATTATTTTTCGATTATCACAATTCCAGAAGATCCAACACAAATGACAGCGAATATGAAAGCTCCGATTGTGATTAATATGAAGGAAAAATTGGCTCGCCAGTGCGTTCTTCAGGATAACAATTTAGCAATTCGTGAGCCGATTTTTAAGAAGCTCCAACAGCGTGTTGTGAACAGTCCGACCATTTCGATTAAAGGACAACTGTCTGGCATTGATGGCGCCGTTCGCCTTGTCGACAAACGCGAATCAGAACAATCTATTTAACTCGCGCGTCGAATAAAGTCTCGCTTTCCATAGGAATTCGTCTGGGAACAACGAACCCCTCAAACTCATAAAATAACAAAATAATCTTGAGGCGTTAGCCGGCGCTAGGCCCATATGGGTGAAGTAGTGGCAGCCTATTTTTATTGACGTATAGACTTATATATAGTATATTTAAATATACTAGGGGGCTATGGTTTGTCTTGGAAAGTAAAAATGACCCCAAGGGCTGAAAAAGAATTTATAGCCATGTGTAAGGGTCGAGTTCTCGAAAGGGACGACTTAAATCTTATTAAAGCTTGGCTTAATGAAATGGAAGAGTACGGACCCGCCTACATAGCTGCATCACGGTTGTGGGGTGATCATGAACTTTATGATGAATGGGTTGGATTTAGAGCCTCTTGTTTTAGCGGACCTGGGCGAATTATTTATCAAGTTAGAAATAAGGAAATTTTAGTTGAAGTTCATCGGGTGACGACAGTGCATGATTATAAAAAGTGATGAGGGGGTTTAATTTATGAAAAACATGAGAGATGTTTTAAACCAGGTGGCACCTAAACATGTTACTCCTGGGGAGCTTGTTTGCTCTGTTCGACATAGGCTTGGTATGACTCAAGCAGAGCTCTGCCATATAACTGGCCTTAGGCGTGAAAATTTGAGTGCATTAGAAAACAATCGTATCGAAATGACCGTTCATTATGCAGAAATTTTTGGAGCGGCGCTGGGGCTGCATCCCTCGTCAATTTTATTTCCCAATGGAAGTTATGAAAAATCAAAGAATATTTTGGCCATTGAAAAGAAGGCCACTAATCTCTTGAAGAAAAAAATCGCTGGATAGCCAGACGCTTTTAAGGTTTGATCAAATAATGGAATTTGAACCCAAGGTATTTCGCACTTTAATTTTTATCCGGCATGGACAATATTCTTCGAAACCAGAAAAGTTAACAAGTCTTGGTCGGAAGCAAGCAAAGCTGACGGCAAAGGCTGTGGCTCTGTTAAATCCAAATAAAATTCATTGTAGCACAATGCCTAGAGCTATTGAAACTGCGACTATTTTCAGTCAGCAGACGGGACTAAATTTTAAAAAGAATGATATGTTTCGGGAAGGGTTGTTGCCGGGAACAATAGAATTTAACAAACTGAAAATAAAGGGAATGACTGCTATCGAAAAGAAGGCGGCTTTTGCTAAAATGAAGGCAGCTCGAAAAAATGCTGATCTTGCTTTTAAGACTTTATTTAAAACTCCACAAAAAGTGCAAAGCACCGAAGTTGTTGTGGCCCATGGCAATGTGATTCGTCATTGGGTCTGCATGGCTTTAGATATTTCCCGAGACAAGTGGCTTAAAATGGATATCAGTCATTCATCGCTGACCACTCTTCGCATTTCAAAAAAAGGAGATATTGTGTTGCTGGGTCTTGCGGAAACTGGGCATCTTCCATTAAAAATGCGCACTTACATTTAAGATCCTAAAAACCAACATTTTTTGCTACTTTTCGTCGCCAGCTTTTTCAATTGAGTTTCGAAGTAGGTCTTTGACTTGCGACTTGCGGCTATTCCCGCCCAGCATGGCTTTCAACCGATCGTGAACTGAAGAGTCATTGATCAAAGCTCCTAAGGACCCCTGGCCTTTATCAATTTTTGTCATGATGCTGTCAAAGCGCTCGACGGCTTTGGTTAAGCGCTGGCCTGACTCTGCCGTCATAGAGCTTGTGAATTGGTGAGCGTGCTCAGACGTCTCTGCAAGACTATCAGAGGCCTTGGATAAGTTAGACATGATTTTCTCGAGCTTACGATCACCGTTAATGGTGACGGCCATTTTATGAAGTTCGTTGATGATATCAAAAACTTTTCCGGCTTCTTTACTGCGTTCAGAAATAATGGAAAATAAATCAGTCGCCGTCGCAATTTCCAGGGCCGAGCCATCCGCCACTGTTTTTTCTGAAGTGGGTCCAGGAATGATAAAAATAAATTTATCGCCCAAAGCTCCTTGGGTGCGAATTTCAACTTGTGAGCCCACAGGAATGCGGGCCAAAAATCGATCTTCAACCTTCATTGTCACGTCCAAAGCTTTTCGCTCGCCGACAAATTCGATACTTTCGATATTTCCAACAGCTACACCGGATAAAGAGACGACGCTGCCGCGGTCTAACCCCTGAACTTGATCGAAGTAGGCATGCAATCGGGCATAATGTTTAAATAACGCTCGGTCTGCACCCAACATAAAAACTGTGGTCATAATGGCGGCCAGTCCAAATAATAGAAAGCCCCCAACGATCATTTGTACTCTTTTCTGAGTTTCCATCAAGGTGCCTCACCCTTCATAAATTTTGCAAAAACTGAATCTTGATCTTTGTCTAAGTCTTTAAAAGTGCCCTCAAAAGCAATTTCGCCATTTTGTAAAAAAGCGACGCGATCACAAACTGCAAAGGCTGTGGGCATATCATGCGTGACTAAAATCGAAGTTACGCCTTTGGATTTTAAAGTTAAAATTAATTCTTGAATTCGTTTTGTGTTGAAGGGATCAAGACCTGCTGTCGGCTCATCATACAGCAGGACTCGTGGACTTAGCATCATGGCGCGGGCAAGGCCCACTCGTTTTTGCATCCCGCCGGACAGTTGCCCTGGGAAAACATTTTCATTTCCTTCAAGACCGAACTCACTCAGCATATGTAAGATTTTTTCTCGGATCTGTTGATGATCCAGATCCGTGTGCTCTTTTAAGGGATAAGATAAATTTCCAAACACCGTCATGGAATCAAATAAAGCTCCACCTTGAAAGGCATAAGCCACTTTTTTTCGGATTTCGCCCAATTCTTTTTCACGAAATTTCGAGATTTCTTCTCCTTCGATCCAGATTTCACCGCTGTCAGGTTTTTCTAAACCAATAAGACTGCGAAGGATGACCGATTTACCAGCGCCGGAGCCGCCGATCAAGCCGATGCAATGGCCTTCTTCAACTTTAAAAGTGACATTCTTGTGAATGACTTTTTTGCCATAAGATTTTCTGAAATTTTTAACTTCAATCATAGCCATCGTTCAATCACCCAAAATATTTTTGTTAAAAAGAAATCTCCAACAAGAATTAAAATAGAGGCCATCACGACGGCTTTCGTCGTGGCCTGGCCGACCTCTTTTGTGCCATTTTTAACGTTCAACCCGTAGTAGCAGGCAGAGACAGCCACAAACAAAGCAAAGAAAAATGTTTTACAAAATCCCGACATATAATCTTTTAAAGTCACTGTTGTTACAATTTTCAGAAAATAAAATTGAGGATCTAATCCCAGCTCGGAAGCCCCGACGATTAAACTGCCAAAGTTTCCAATAATATTTGAAAGACCGCAAAGAAGTGGAAGGCAAATTAAACAGGCTAAGACTCGCGGAATCACGATCTTCTTGATCGGCGAAGTCCCCAAAGCCCGAATCGCATCGACTTGTTGGGTCACCACCATCGAGCCAATTTCGCTAGCAATACCAGCACCGACTCGGGCTGCAAACATTAAGCTTGTAAAAACTGGCCCCATCTCGCGCAAAATAATCACAGCAACCAACTTTGGCACATATAATTTTCCGCCAAATTTTTCTAAGCCTAAACCAAATTGTAAGGCCATAACCATGCCGGTGCTAACGGCGGTGATGAGAACCAAAGGCATGGATTTAAAGCCGATCTGATAAACTTGTTCGATCAGCAGTCTGAAATAAATGGGGCCGCGAAAAGTATCGCGACAAATTTGATAAAATAAAACACCCCAGCCACCGAGGAACGTTAACAGGTCAATTCCCACAGCTGTAAAAGGTGAGGCCAACATTTGAATCATGGCACTTTAAAGCCCTGTAGAAAGCGATCGAAGTCAGTTATCTCTGTGCTAAATTTATCTTTCACACCGCCATAAACTAAAGAGTACGAGCAGTTATTTTTCTTAAAGGTCAGAATTCGCATTTTGACGGCGACGCCATCGACATTTCCTTGCGCCGTAGTTTCTAAGCTTTCGCGACCACTGAAAGACTTTGTCTGGGAAGACAGAATTTTTAGATTTTCTAAAAAGCTCAATGTGTCGGATTCAATTTGTTGGAGGGGAGGATCCAGCGGCGATCCACAATCCGAAAGGTAAGAAATGGTATTACCAGTTTTTTGGCTGATCCACGCTTTATCAGCGCTTTTGTTGTCCATCGGAATAAATGGTTTAAGGGGGGCTTGAATCTCAACAGCCGATGCCTTAGTTCCGCTGGAGCTGGGCAAGTTGACAGAGACACAGCTGCTCAGCCAAAAATAAAAAAATGGAACAGTAATAATTTTTAGATATTTCATGACGATGCCTATTTCCTCTGTTGTCTCTTGGACTTATCGGCTTAAAAGAGAATAAATTTGACGGTCAGAATTCGTCAAAAAAAAGCTTTGGCCTTTTGTCGATGTCATCAGCTTGTCAGGCCTGACAAAAACACGTGGGCCTTTTTCAAAAAAAGATCGCTTAAACCCTTCATCCAGATGCTTCGAACTTGGCATATTCTGTGCTGTTAACTTGTCTGAGACTCGAGTCAACATCCAGGATGGAGCAGGCCGTTGTTTAGAAAAATTCTTTTTGTGATAGTTGTTGCATCGTTAGGACCATGGGCTGGTGCAAAAGCGTCGGCCATCAAAGGTCAAATTACAAATCAAAACGACACGGTTCACGTCGAGTTCACTGGACGAGAGTCCTGGGACTATGATTTAAAAAAAGTCATTCTGAATAAAAAGAATTTTATGCAATTATCACTGGAATCCCTCGATGATTCTGTGGCGACCCAATTAAAAAACTTCAAAAGCCCCTTTGTTAAATCAGTGAAAGTTGAAGCCGGTCCTGATAAAAAAACATTGGTTTTATTTGAGCTTGCTCAGGACAATATTGAAAGTTTTGATTATTTAACAGATCAACCTTCAAGATTGATCGTCGATTTTTTTGTTGGAACGGAAAAGGTATTAGTCCCGGCAAAAGTTGCCGAAAAAAAATCAAAGAAGGTTGCCCAGATAAATAGCCAGATAAATATCCAAACAAGCATTAAAAAAGGGCGAAAACCTGCCACCGCGGATGTTTTAATTATAAATGATAAGGGACCCGTAGGGATGGCTGAAGCTCCGGTGCAAACATTAGCGCAAGCGGAAGTTCGCTCGGGAATATTTGACGGAGGCGATCCTGGATTTGAGCGATTCTCTATCAAAGACTATGAAATAAAAGAATTTTCAATTTTAAAAAGTAAAGATAACTACTATATTCCCTTTCCGATTTTAGAGCTTGATAATTTGAACTGGAAAAAAGTTCGAGCGGCTGTTCCGGAATACAGTATTAATCCCAATAACACAGACGAAAACAAACAGGCCCGTCTTTTATTGACACTCTTTAAAAAAGGTCGATTTCAGGTCTATTTAAAGACATTAGATTGGTTTAAAGAAAAATATCCAGAGTCCCAATATAATGAAGTCATTTCATTTATGACAGCCGACATCTTTTATAAAATTTGGCAGAATGATAATCGGGCGGCTGATTTCGATATGGCCATTGAAAAATACAAGGAAGCTATAAGAAAGTTTCCAGGCTCTATTCTAGCGGAAAGAGTCTCTTTAATGAGTGGCTATTTGCAACTGGATCGTGGCGACACATTGGCTGCGATCAAAAATTTAAATGAACATATTCAGAATAAGCGTTACGGTGACGCGCATGTCTTTTCAAAAGACCTTGCTCGGCTGGGAGTGGCCCTAGCCTACCTTAAGCTGAACAAATTTAATGAAGCTTTCCAAGCTTTAGACGATATCGAAAATAATTCTCCTCAAACTGATCTTAAAATGGAAGCAGCTTACCGTAAGGGCGATATTTTTGTTCAGGCAAAAAATTTTCCGCGAGCTGTTGAAGAATATCAAAAAGCTTTGAAGGTTTATCCGCAGGGGCAGTCTGTTTTACCAAATGCTTTTTACAATCAGGCTGAGTCACTTTTTATGATGGATAAATATCGTCAAAGCATGGACGTGTATCGTGAATTTGCAAAACGATTTCCTTCAGACCACCATGCGCCTTTTGCCCTGACCCGACTGGGCGAGCTGATGGAGATATTAGGAGCTGATAAGACTCGCGTGATTGGCGCCTACCTTGAAACCTACTTCCGTTATGGAGAAAGCCCCAGTGTCATTATTGCTCGGCTGCGTTTGCTCAGTGCGCGCATGAAGGGAATGAAGGCGAAGGATGTCGATACAACGGTCAAAGAAATTTTAGCCTTGTCGCAAAAGTTAGATATCCCGCATATCCAGCAGTTTGCAACGGTGATGATTGCCGAAGGCTATAATCAACGAGGAGATTATATTAAGGCTGTCGACCTTCTGGTCAAATTTTTTCAGCTCAATCCCACAGGCGTCGATGAAAATCAGCTGAAGAAAAGAATTGTTGGCAATATTAATGATAAAATGCGTGAGGAAGTGGAAAGTGGAAAATTTATTGAAGGTTTAAAAACTCATCAAAAGTTTGCCGATAATTGGTTGAAAGGGTCACCGCGCTTAGACACTTCATTTTATTTAGGAAAAGCCTTTGAACAAGGCGGAGCCCAACAAGAGGCCGAAAAATATTATCAAGAAGTTTTGAATTCCTATTACGCGGCCATGACAACTGATAAAATTAAAGCTTTAGTTGTGCAAGAGCATTTGCCTTCGATTGATAGCCTGAATCTAAGGCTTGCTAGTGTCACTGCTTATCAGGGGCACATGAATAAAGCTTACGAGTATTTAAAAAATATTAAAAATCCAGAAAAAATGCCCGATGAAGACCAGATCGAAAGGGTTGCCTTAGCCGTCAAACTTTTAGATAAGCGCGGTGATTCAGACTCAGCGATTCGATATTTGACTGAATTAATTAAAACATGGCAGGGGCAGCCATCACTTTTGGCAGAACCCTATTTTGATTTAGCTGAACTTGAAGTCAAAGCTGGAAAAAAAGAAGACGCAAAAAAATCCCTAGAAAAAGTTGATCGACTGATGAAGGACTCAAAAAATATTTCAGAAACGATCCATGCCGCGGCCTTAGAAAAGCTAGGCCAACTTTACTTCAATGATAAAGAGTCGGAAAAATGCATTGCGACCTTTAAAGACCTCTTGGACCTGTACGAGGAAAAAAAGCCCTTAGGTTCGATTCGATATCAGATGGGAAAAATGTACTTTGACCGCGGTGATATTCAAAAAGCAGCCAATGTTTGGAGCGAGTTTAAAAACGATAAAACAGGGGTTTGGCAACAATTGACCCAAGAAGAGCTTAAGGGAGTTAATTGGCAGGCCAACTATAAAAAGTATCTAAAAAGGATTCCAGCGATGGTAGGGAAAACAAAATGAGTTTGATCGATTTTGGACAATTAAAATTTCGTAGCCAAGCCCTTACTAAATTGGCGCTCCAGGCTGAAAAAGTTCTAAAAGCCAATACCGACATCCTGATCTATGGGGCGGCGGGAACGGGTAAAACATCATGGTCCAGAAACTTGGCTAACCGAAAGGCCTCCCATGGTTGTCGAATCTTTGAAGGTCGTGATTTTGACTTTGACGATTTTTATCATTCTGTCACGCAAGAATTGATCGATACCGTCATTGTCGAAGATATCGAACAACTGTCTTTTTCGGATCAATCCAAAATATTGGTTTGGCTTGAAAATCCATCGAAAAAGATTCGAACTATTTTCACCACTCGAGCTTCATTGTGGGACCTCGTGGGGCAGCAAAATTTTCGATCAGATCTTTATTTTAAAATTTCTGTAGCGACACTGAAGTTGCCTGAGTTGAAGGAAATGAAGGAAGATATCGCGGTGTTATCAGAGCACTTTTTGGGTGTTTACCAAATTTTACATAATAAATCGAATTTGAACTTAAGCGAAGCCGCCTTCCTTAAGCTCAGCCGTTGGGATTGGCCGGGAAACTTTTCAGAACTGGAAAACGTCTTAGAAAAAGCAGTTCTTCTTTCTGAAAGTCACAATATCCAAGAAGACGATATCGAAACCAACGATCGCGTGTCTTTATCACCGCATGCTTTACCAATTAAAAAGCTGGCGGAAGTTGAACGGGATTTGATCATTCAAACACTGAAAGTCACGGATCAAAACCGCACACGGGCTGCTGAAATCTTAGGAATTTCAATCCGAACTTTAAGAAACAAGATTCAAGATTACAAAGAGGAGGGACTCTTATGAGCGGACTTTTTGATAAAACAACCGCGGCGCTACAGACTTCGATCAATATGCGACAGATGCGCCATAACTTAACAGCTTCAAACATCGCCAATGCGGAAACACCAGGCTATCACGCTAAAAAACTTGATTTTGAAGAGGCCTTAGCTCGGGCGATTGATCTTGATGGAACGCGAAGCCTAAGTGCAAATCACCCAGATCATTTCGCAACAGGGGGATCAAATCCCAGTGTCCGGCCCGAGATTTATGACAATCCAGAAGGAGCTATTAATAACGATGGCAACTCGGTGGATCTTGAAAAAGAAATGTCAGCACTTTCAGAAAATGCTATTTTATATAAAACGGCGATTCAGTTGATCAATAAAAAAATGGCAGCTTTAAAATATGCAGCTTCGGAAACAAAATAAGAGTTTGATTTAGGCGGAGGACAAGATGTCTGATTTTTTAAAAGGAATGCGAATCAGTTCAAGTGGAATGGCCGCGCAAAGAATGCGCATGAATACCATTTCAAGCAACATCGCAAACATCAATACGACGCAAACTCCTGAAGGCGGCCCCTACCGTCGAAAAGACGTTGTTTTTGAAGCTATGCCCGAAGCCAAGACCTTTGGCGATATTATCATGGCGACAGATCCAAGAAACGATATGCAGCGGGTGCAAGTGACGGATGTGATTTCAGACCGAAAAGCACCACTCATGAAATACGAGCCTGACCATCCTGATGCAAATCCAGATGGTTACGTGGCCTACCCAAATATTAATTTGATGGAAGAAATGACAAATATGATTCAGGCCAGCCGCGCGTATGAGGCCAATGTCTCGACGATGCAGGCTCAAAAGGATTTATCGCTCAGTGCTTTAGAGATTGGTCGATAAGGTCCTGTTTCATAATGAGAACAGCTAGAGGCTAGGAATTAACAGTAGGTTAGAGTAAAATATTAGAGGAAGGTTCGGTGTAGCCATGGATGGTTTTACTGTCGGAAAAGCGGATCGATTTTTACAAACGGGTGCCATCGGCGACTCGAAATCCATCAGCATACAAAAACCTTCGGTCACGGGTGAAGTTGACACATCAAACTCAACCAGCTTTGCAGATACTTTAAAGGAAGCCATGGGCAATGTGAATCAGCTGCAAAAGGCGGCTGATCGCGGGGCTCAGGACTTAGCGACTGGAAAAACTGATAACGTGGCTGATGTGATGATTGCCACTGAAAAAGCAGACATCGCCTTACGTGTGATGGTGCAAGTAAGAAATAAAATTATCGATGCGTATCAAGAAATTATGAAAATGCAGGTCTAAAAGAATAATATTTGCTGAGGGCTAAAGTGGGACTTCAATTTCAGGAGCAAAAGTGAATAAGATTTTCGGTGGATTAGTAGTGCAGTTCAGAGAGTTTTTTAAAAATCTTGGCCCGACCAAGAGACTTTCTGTCATTGCGGTCACAGTGATTGCTGTCGCAGCACTGGCGACCATGACAATCATGGCGACCGGTCGGGATTATGTTCCTCTGCTGACCAATGTTCCGTCGGATCAAATTTCAAGTATCATCGCCAAATTGACGGAAAAAAATATCGCTTTCCAGCTGCGCGATGAAGGTAAGACCATTGCCATTCCTAAGGATCTATTGCATTCGACCCAGATGACCTTGATGGCTGAAATAGGCTCACCTAAAATGGGAAATATTGGTCTCGAGATTTTTGATAAGCAAGATTTTGGTATTAACTCTTACGCTCAAAAAATCAATTATCAGCGAGCCCTACAAGGTGAGTTGATGCGAGCAATTAATACTTTGACAGCCGTGAAGCAGTCAAAAGTGATCTTGGCACTGCCTGCTAAAAAAACATTTTTAGAAGACGGCGCAGCGGCCTCTGCCTCGGTGGTTGTTGAGCTTCATCAAGGTAAAGAGCTGTCAGCCGAACAGGTTCGAGGCATTCGTTACTTGGTGGCCAATGCTGTTGAAGCGATGGACCCAGATCGTGTGACCGTATTAGATGAGCGGGGAAAAGTCCTCACTCGTCAAAGCGATGGATCGACAGCGGGTTCGTCGGACATCAATGACTTAAAACAAAAAGTCGAATCTGATTTTGAAGGTCGCATTGAATCCATCCTGTCAAAAGTTGTCGGTCATGCCAAAGTGGTTGCCAAAGTGAACGCTACTTTAAACAACAAAGTCGTTTCTTCTGTGGAAGAGTCTGTGGATCCAGATCGCACGGCGATTCGTGGTCAGACAACCGAAGAAGAATCATTGGACGGAGCTAGAACAAATCCAGCCGGAGTTCCGGGTTCAAGGTCAAATCTGCCGGGAGCCGAAGACGCAGGACAAGTGGGTTTCAAACAAGATGTCAAAAAAGAAATCAAGACAACCAATTATGATGTTCCAAAAACAACTCGTAATATCAAAGAAGCGGCTGGCGCCTTAGAGCGGATCAGCGTAGCCGTGGTCGTCGATGGCGTTCAAACAAATACGATTAAAGAAGATGGGACCACGGAAACAAAGTGGGCGCCTCGGTCAGCCGAAGAGCTAGCCAAGTATGAATCCCTTGTTAAAAGTGCGGTGGGATTTAATGCGGCTCGCGGGGACAGTGTTAAAATTGAAAATATTCAATTTCAACCGGAAGATTTTTCGGAAGCTGAAAGATTGTTAACAAATCTAGAGCGACGAAAACTTTTGCATGCCTTGTTTAAATGGGCGCTTCTGGGTTTCAGTTTAGCTTTATTCTTTTTTATCGTCGTCCGTCCGTTCATGCAATGGATTACGGATAGTTTCCAGGATTCAGTGGAAGAAATGTTGCCGCGAACCATTGAAGAGCTTGAAGAGTTGCAATCCGTGGACAGCACATTACCAGGAATGTCGACAGCACTGCCTATCTTACAAGAGTCTGTGGATCCAGAAAAAGCTGAAGCTGAATTATTAAAAGATCGAATTATGGGCATCATGCAAAAAGACGAAGAGAAGTCTTCGAACGCCTTTGGCATGTGGCTGGTGAGAAAGGATGGACCTTAATGAAAATATTTAAGGCCGAAAATATCGAGTATGAAACATTAAGGGGCTTTGATAAAGCCGCTATCCTGATCAACTATTTGGGAAAAGATGCTTTAAAAAGTTTATTTAAAAATATGGAAGACGGCGACATTCGGAAATTAATCAATTTAATGTCCAAATATCGCGTCGTTCCAGTGCATGTAACTAAAAAAGTGCTAGAAGAATTTTATGAAATGATCAGTGAAACTGAAGATTATATTTTTTCAGAAGCTGTTTCAAATAAAGATTCGATCATCGATGCTTTAGGAGAAGAAAGAGCCCGAGGCATTTTGGGTGGATTAAATATCTCGTCGGGTGGCGCAAGGTCTTTAGAGTCTTTAGAGATGGTCGATGCGAAATCTTTAGCGACATTCCTTGTGAATGAACATCCACAAACTGTCGCCGTGATCTTGGCCCATCTTGAGCCGGAAAAAAAGGGTGAGGTTTTAAAACGATTGCCAGAAGCCCTACAAGCCGAAGTGGTTTTAAGGATGGCAAACTTAGATCACGTTGACCCCGAGTTGATTGCAGAGATCGATCGCGTGCTTAAAAATCAACTAGCTAATACAGCGACAGTTGAACAGGCTTCCCTGGGTGGCGTTCAGCCGGTGGCTGAAATGCTTAACGTCATGGATAAAAACACTGAAACTTCAATCATGTCACGTTTAGAAGAAAAAGATCCGTTGCTGGCTGAAGAGATCAGAAAGTTAATGTTCGTTTTCGACGATATTACAAAAATCGACGACCGCGGCATTCAAACTTTGCTCAAGGAAATTCCCAACGAAAAACTTTTGCTCGCCCTCAAGACGGCCAGCGAAGACATTCGTGGCAAGATTTTCAAAAATATTTCGGCTCGGGCAGCCGAAATGCTCAAGGAAGATTTATCAAACATGGGACCATCGCGTCTGTCAGATGTTGAAGGAGCTCAGCAGGAAATCGTTAATGCCGCACGCCGTTTAGAAGCTGAAGGCAAGATCCTGATCGCAAGAGGTGGCTCAGAGGATGCAATGGTCTAAGAACTTTCTTCGGAAAGATGCAGCAGAAAACAAGGTCCTTGAGTTTGTTCCTCAAAAGTTCGAGCTTGGGACCCCCAGTCAGGCCAGGAATTATTTGAATGCAAAGAAACATGGCTCAGATTTCGAAATGAGCGATGTGATTCGTGTTCAAACCGGCATTGATCAAATTGAAAAAATTGATGAAGAGGAAAAAATTGAAGGTAAAGCACTTGAAAAGCTGAAGCAGATTCAAGAGCAAGCTTATCAAGAGGCTTACCAATTAGGCCTGGATGAGGGAAAGAAAAAAGGCTTCACCGACTTTTCAGGACATATTCAAGAAAATCTGGATCGATTGTCAGACGTTATCGGGCATGTTGAAAAATTAAAAGAAAGTTTGATGAGCTTTAATGAATCCCATTTGATTAAGCTCATGTTTCATATGGCGTCCCGATTAGCCCATACGCACCTTGAAAATAACAACCCTTTGATCGTTGATATTATCAAAAATTCAGTCAACTTGGCTCAGGACGAAGAAGAAATTGTCGTTCGTGTCTCAGCCCAACAATTTGATTTTTTAGAGCAGTTAAAAACTGAAAATGGGCGCGAGTATGATTTTCTTAAAAAAATAAAGTTAGAGCCCTCGGCGGAAGTCAGCCCTGGAGGATGTATCGTTGAGACCAATTATGGCGAAGTGGATGCTCGGATTGAGCAAAGAACTAAACAGCTTTGGGAAGGTTTGATCGATAATATGCCTAAAGTGAAAAATAAATTGGTTGGGCATGAATAATCTTTCACTGAATTTTGAAAAATACGAAGACTTAACTTCAACGGTTCACCTGTCCCATGACAGTGGAAAAGTAACAGAAGTCGTGGGCATGTTAATTCGTGGATATTTGCCGGGCGCTTCTATTGGTAGCGTTGTGCAGATAACGCCCAGTGGTCTTGAAAGACACTTTTTAGCTGAGGTTGTCGGCTTCAAAGATAAATATGTTTTGATGATGCCCTTGGGTGATATGAAGGGCATTTCTTTAGGTTCAAAAATAGTTCTCTCGCGCCAGACGGCCAGTGTTCGAGTTTCTAATGAAATGCTCGGCCGGATTGTTGATGGTTTAGGTCACCCGATCGATCAAAATATTGATATCGAAGATTTTCGCGAAGTTTCTTTGTACAGTGAGCCACGCAATCCATTGCTAAGAAGACCGATTCGAGAAGCTTTAGATTTAGGAATTCGCTCGATCAATACATCGCTGACAGTTGGCAAAGGCCAGCGGGTCTCTATTATGGCGGGCTCGGGTGTTGGTAAGTCAGTTTTGTTAGGAATGATTTCAAGATACGCAAAAGCCGATGTGAACGTGATTGCCATGATTGGTGAGCGTGGCCGTGAAGTGCGGGAATTCATTGAAAATGATCTAGGGCCTGAAGGAATGGCTAAATCTGTGATCGTCTGCGTGACTTCGGATCAAAGTCCCCTCCTTCGAATGCGCGGCGCCTATGTGGCAATGGCGATCGCAGAATTTTTTAGTGCTCAAGGAAAAGATGTTTTATTAACAATGGACTCGATCACGCGTTTTGCGATGGCTCAACGGGAAATTGGCCTTAGCACTGGCGAACCTCCGTCATCAAAAGGCTACACTCCCAGTGTTTTTTCACTGTTGCCGAAACTTTTAGAGCGAGCTGGAAATTTTGAAAACGAAGGAAGTATCACAGGTCTTTTCACGACTTTGGTGGAAGGAGACGATATGAATGATCCCATCGGAGATGCCGTGCGATCGATCGTCGACGGTCATATTGTGCTTTCAAGATCTATGGCACAGAAAGGCCATTTTCCTGCCGTTGATATTTTGCAAAGCTCAAGTCGGGTGATGAAAAGTGTTTCATCACCAGAGCAGCTTAGGTTAGCCCAAAGGATTCGCGAAACATTAGCTGTGTACAAAGACGCTGAGGATTTAATTAATATCGGCGCTTATAAGCCCGGTTCCAATGCAAAAATTGATAAAGCCGTTAAACTGATTGATGGTGTAAATGATTATCTTCGACAGGATGTCGCGGATCCAACGGATATGACCCAGTGTCTAAGGCGACTGCAGCAGATTTTTATCCAAGGATAGGATAGGATAGGCCCTGATGAGATTTAAATTCCCCTTGCAAAAAGTTCTAGAGCATCGAAAGGTGCTTGAAGACTTAGCGCAGAAAGACTTTCAAGAAGCTTTGGCGCTTTTAGTGAAAGAGCAAAAACTGCTATCGACCCTGCAAGATCAATTGCGTTTAGCCTATGATAAAATTTTTCAAGCCCAGCATTCGAAGTCGGGCCAGACCTCTGAACAGCTCAAACAACTCAGTGATTTCATCATTGGGCAAAAGGTCCGTATGGAAAGACAGAAGGCTAAGATCCAGGATTGCGAAAAAGGAGTCGAGGCCCTCAGAGAAATTTTGCGAGAAAAGGCCGTAGACTATAAAATAATAGAAAGGCTCCGAGAACGCAAAAAGACGGAATTTAACGAAGAAGTGGCAAGATTAGATCAAAAAGAAATGGATGAGATTGCCATCTTAAGAAAGGCTCACGGAAACAGAGCATGAAAAGTGGATACGAACAGTTCTTTAAAAAAGCACGGCTGAATGCAGCTTCTGGAGCGAAGCCGCAAGTTCGTGTGCGTCCACCGCAGCATCATACCTTGAGCGAAAGGGATATGGATGCCTCTCTTAAAAAGAGAATGGGAATGCCGCCGAAGAGAAAACCAAAAAAGATTTCTTGGAAATTAGCGGGTCTTTCTTTGATCGGCGTGATCGTCACTGGTATTGGATTTGTTCAACACGAAAAATTAGAAAAAGTGTTAGCTTCTATCGAAATCGAATTTTTAGGGACCGCGCAAGCAGAAACTCCCAACCGAGCGCCCAAAGCTATTAAGCCTGAAGTGGTGGCGCCGACATCTGCGACAACGACGGTGGATAGCATTGAAGAACTGGATCACTTATCGAAACTGCGTGAAAAGAAAAAAGAACTGGATGCGCGGGAAGAAGAGATCAACCGCCTGGATGCCGAATTGCAAAAACAAAAAGGCGATTTAGAAGCCCGCTTAAAAGACCTGCGGGAAACCCGAGAGCAGATTTCAAAAATGCTTGAAGACCGCGTGAAAAACGATGAAACAAAAGTAGAAACCTTGGTTCAAATGTACTCCAACATGCGCCCTCCACAGGCTGCCAAAGTATTTGAAACTTTGGATGAAGATTTAGCGATTGATATTTTAGGCCGCATGAAGAAAAAAAGTGCAGCTGACATTATGAATTTATTAAAACCTGAAAAGGCACAAATCTTTTCAGAAAAATTTGCTGGTTACAAAAGAAAGTAGTTAAAGCAAAAACAACAAGTCCGCGGCTGGGGGCTGCGGATCACAACAAGGAGGTTGGGTGTTAAATTCAATCAGTGTCGGTCCTCCCCAGGGTCCGCCGAGCTGGAACTCTTCAAAGCCTGATAAGGCCGAAGGGTCAAAGGAGTCTTTCGATAAAGCGCTTGCCGAAAAAGTAAGTTCTAAAGATGACACGAAAGTGCCGGATCGAAAGGTTTCAAGTAAGGATGAGAAAAAAGAGGAGATCGTTGAAAAGAAGCCCGAGCAAAAAGAAGCTTCCTCTCAGGATCCTCTTAAGAAAAGAGCAGCAGTTTTAAGGCAGAAAGCCATTGCAGGATTCATGGACTCTTTTGAGAGTGAATTCAATGTCCCTCCGACGCGAATCGTGGAGGCGATGGCCCAATTGCCAACTGATGATCTTGAAAAAAATCCTGAAGAAACCGCAGACTCTGTCCTAGCTCAGCTAGATCTACCAGAGGAGCAAGAAAAACAGGCCAAGGAAATGTACTTGAGCTTGGTTTCCGATTTGAATCGGATTGATAAGGCCGCGCAGCCACCAGTGGTTGTGACAGCTGATGCCAATGCGATGATGGGAAGCCAGTTGAAGGAGCGATTTGATGTCGCCCAGGAAAAGAAAATTGTCCTGAATCAGTCTTTGGAAAAGATGAACAACAATTTTTTCATGAAGCCAGGAATGCAGGCAACGCCCGCGAATCAAGAAGTTTCTCAAAGCCTTGAAAAAGGTGTCGAGTCTCAGAACTTGGATCGCCCAGCAGGGGCTGCAGGTTTTGAAAAAAGTCTGACGGAGGATCAGGCGAATCTGCAAGATCCGTCGTCGTCATTTCAAGATCGGCCGGTTCAGCAGAATCCAACACCGCCGACTTTGCCTGATAGCGGCAAAGTCAAAGGTGGGCAGGGCTTGAATGCCAAAGACACAAAAAATGTCACGGGCACAAACCTTTTGGAGCAGCTGAAAAAATTGTCAGAGCAACAAGCTCAACCTGAGCCTTTGAAAGACGGTGCACAACCGCTTTCTGTAGCAAAGCCTGCGACTTTGAAAGGTGATGCTTTAACGCAAACACCGATTCAAGGATCGATGGCGGGAATGGCTGCAAAGAATGCCCAAGCCCAGCAACAGCAGGGCGAAGGTTTTTCAGGCAAGAACTCGGGCAAAGAAGGTGGCAAAAAATCTTCAGGTGATAGCTTAGAGATCTTAGGATCCAACGTTGATGCCAGCACATCCAGTGCCGTAGCGTCGCCGAACGCTCCACCGACAGATGCTTCAGCACCGTTTAGGTCTTCCGCTGCCGCCGGAGCTGCCGTGGGATCCACTCGACCGTCAGAGGGAAAAGAAGCTCATCAAGATGTTAACATTCGCCAAATCATGAATCAGGCCCAGTACCTGATCAAAAAAGGTGGTGGTGAAGTTAAAGTCGAGATGAGTCCCGAAGGTCTAGGCCAGGTTCATTTGAAAATGGCGATTCACGACGGCAAAGTCAATTTACAGATGGCCACAGAAACAGCAGAAGCAAAGCAGGCGATTGAAAGCGGAATGTCCGACCTAAAATCCAGCCTAGCCGCGCACAAGCTTTCAGTGGATCATGTAAAGGTGGATGTAGTGAGTGGATCTTCGGCGGGAAGTGCTGCTGATAATTCGCAACAATCTTTCAACCAGCATGCGCAACGGGATAGCACGCGACAATTCTGGAATCAGTTCCAGGAAAACTTCGGCAACCGATCAAGAGACGAGGGCTTAACAGACGCTCCCGGCTTAAAAGGTTACGGAGCACAAAGACGCGATCCTTTAGCTCCGGTTGAAGGAACGAGCTCCACGAGCAGAAGTGTTGAAGGCAAAGGCAGTGGTTTGAATCTAGTCGCCTAGGTTCACCAAAAAAAGGAGGAAAAATGGGTGTGATGAATGTTAAGGCTAACACAAAACAATTTGGGGTTGCCCAAGAAAAGCCGCAATCAACAAACTCATTGTCCTCCAATGTCAGTGCGACAGATAAGGATAAAATTAATGGGGACAATGTTGGCGATGCGCTGAATAAAATGGCGGATCCTAATTGGGTTGATCCATCAAAGAAAATGCGAACAGTCGGAAATCCAAGTTTGGATAAAGACGCATTTTTTAAATTGATGCTAGCTCAGTTAAAAAACCAAGATCCTACGAATCCATTAAAGTCGCATGAAATGGCTGCCCAGCTTGCAAGCTTCTCATCACTTGAGCAAATGCAAAATATGAATTCCACTTTGACAGAAATGAAAAATGGTCAAAAGCCGACTGAGCAATTTCAAGCGCTGACACTGATTGGTAAATCCGTCGGGGGAGATTCTTCGAAATTAGTTCGAGCCAAAGGCGATAAGGACCATGATTTCAAATTTAATCTGCCCATGGCAGCCACAGAAGTCACTGTGCAGATTAAAAATCAAGACGGTGAAGCCATCCGCAAATACGATTTAAAAAATCTAAAAATGGGTGCCAACAAAATCACGTGGAATGGAAAAGATGATCGCGACATGCCGATGCCTCCTGGCGAATATACATTTGGTATTGAAGCCAAAGGCAGTGCTGGCAATAAGATTGCGGTCAAAACAGATTTTAGTGGAGTGATCACGGGCGTGAATTACACCTCTGAAGGTCCCGTCTTGATGATTGGAAATCAGACCATTCGTCTGAAGGACGTTCGTAAGATTCAAGACCCGAGTCTTATGAGTAACGACCAGAATATCAAAGATGTGACCGCTCAGGACTTGAAGAAAGACGCCCCCGTAGCAGAAACTAGTAGTAAGCAAGAGTCTTCTGCTGCGAAACCCGCGACTGAAGCGACGCCAAGCCCACGCGCCTCTGTGAATAAAATCATGGATAGTGTTGGCATGAGTCGCGATATGATCGCTAAGTTACAGAAGGAGACCAAATAGTCATGGACGTTAAAAAAGTCAGTGGACTGGAAAATCTTGGTGGGGTGCAAACAAACCCTACAGTTCCGAAAGGAACACAAGGACCCTCATTCCGCGACGCTTTAAACCAAGTGCAAAATCAGGCTGCGCCCGTTAAGGCGCCCGTGATTGGTGCAGTGGGTGGCACGAGCGAGGCTCAACCATTAAAGTTTAGTAACCATGCTGTTGAACGAATGCAAAGCCGTGGAATACGGTTTACGCCTGAGTCAATGGCAAGATTGAATGAGGCAGTAAGCAAAGCTTCTGCTAAAGGATCGAAGGACTCTTTGATTCTGATGGATGAGACAGCTTTGATCGTCAGTGTGAAGAATCGCACGGTCGTGACAGTGATGGATAAAGCCGCACTGAAAGACAATGTGTTTACGAACATCGACAGTACGATAGTGATGTAAGTTTTTGAAAATTTAATAAACAGGGCTGGTCCTCACAAGGAAGCCCTCCAATATATAACAGCCGATCGATTGACGCTGTTCTATGACACGGAGGTCATATGGGTATTCTTTCGTCTTTAATCACCGGTGTATCCGGTTTATCCGCACAAGGTGAAGCATTAGGAGTCACGGCCGATAACATCGCCAACTCCAACACCACTGGCTTTAAAGCCAGCCGAGCGGAGTTCCAAGATATTATTTCTAAGAGCTTAAAAGGTATCTTAGGAGGAAATCAGATCGGTCGCGGGGTTAAAATCGGCGCGGTCAATCCTATCATCGTCCAAGGTAACGTCGATGCGACAGACAAGGTCACGGATCTTGCGATTTCAGGTGACGGTTATTATAAAGTGAAAGGTTCTGACGGCGAATCTTTCACTCGAGATGGATCTTTTCATTTCGACAGAGAAGGTTACTTAACAACAAATGATAATCAAAAAGTTCAAGGCTTTGAAGGCAATGAAAAAGGTCAGATCATTAATAAAGTCGGCGATATAAAATTTCCTCGCGCTCTGACGCCAGCGAAAGCAACAACGGAATTAAAAATGGATTTGAATTTAGATTCTCGCGTGGAGCCCACTAAAAAATTCGATGCGAAAGATCCGTATGCAACATCTCATTATTCAACAGGCGTTGAAATGTATGACTCGCAAGGAAATAAACATCTTGTGACATATTTCTTTAATAAATCAGCTGATCGCCAATGGGACTACCGTGGACTGGTTGATGGTAAAGAAGTCACAGGCGCTGAAGACGGTGCTTTAGCACAAGTCTGCCAAGGTAAATTAGAATTTACAGTAGATGGAAAATTACAATCCAATGAACTGACAGATTCTAACTTCAACTTTAAAGGTGGAGCTTTACAGAATCAAAAAATTAAATTGAACTTCGGTGATGCGATCAAAGATGGTGGCAAAGGCATCGATGGTTCAAAGCAGTATGGTAAGAACTCAGATCTTATTAACTGGGGACAAGATGGATCAGCGGCAGGAACAATCACTGGATTGTCCTTCAATGACGAAGGTATTTTAACAGCCGTTTATTCAAACGGTCAGTCGCAGGATTTAGCGCAGATTGCTTTGGCTAAATTTGAAAATCCAGAAGCAATGTTCAAAGTCGGTAACAATCGATTGAAAGAATCTCGGGATTCAGGATCTTCAGCTCTGGGGGCACCAGGTTCTAACGGCCGCGGAAAAATATTTGCAAAATCTTTAGAGCGATCAACAGTCGATCTAGCTTCCGAGTTCGTGCAAATGATTCAAAGTCAGCGAGCCTTCCAAGCAAATGCGAAGACCATCACGACAACGGATGAGTTGCTGAACGAAATTATTCAGTTGAAGAGATAATCATTAGTTAGATTAAATATCATATGACCTAAAGACCTCGGGCCGAGAGAATCCGGGGTCTTTTTTTTATGGGGAGCTAGTGCGCCGTAACTGTTGTGGATTGACTTGCTAGTCCACTTGCTGCTGCAGTTAACGAAACTATTCCAGAAATGGTCGCCTTGAAGGCGACATCAACAAAATAGCTGTTGGCCGGAATAGTTGCAGTGCTGGTAGAAAAACAGCTTCCAATCGTGCAAAAATTGCCTTGCGCGGGATAATTCACATTTAGGGTGAGATTTAAAGGTGTCGTCCCGTTTGGAACTGGTGTCCCGTTGCTATTATGTAAAAGAATTCGAAATTTAGAAGGGTAATTAATACTTAAAGTATTCATTCCATAAACTTTAATTATTGCAGGCGTAGAATCATTGGATGTGTCATAATAAATATTACTATAACCACTTCTGTAACCAGACGAAGTGATTTGCAAATTCCCAAAAGTGTTAGCCGTCGGTGTTAACACTTTAAATGAAAGCGTTTTTGTTCCAATGGGAACCGTAAGGAAACCAGTTAAAAGTGTTCCACAATTAGAATCTGCATAAACAGCCAGTTCGGTTGGGTTTGTGACTGTAAAAATATCCGAGTTTGTGCCCAGTTGCGCACTAGAATAATCTTTTAAATTTACATCAAACGGGTAGCAAGTATTTTGGATGACCCGATACGGCGCCAAAATTTCGATATATTTTGCACCGGTAGGCTGAATTGTAAAATTAATTGAAGCAGCGCTCGGGGACAGGGGGCTGCTTAATGCATTCGCGGTAAAGACGTGAGGTTCGGTATTAAACGCAGAGTTAGAAACGCGATAAAAAAGTACAATTTCTTTCTGATTAGCAGGAATTTTCAAAGAGGCAGCCGACAAAGGCGATGACAAGGTTGAGCAATCTGCTGGAGTTGAGTAGAAAATTGGATTAGGCCCAGTTTCTAAAACGCCACTTACCGTGTGACTTAATGAGAATAAAATATCTGAGTAGGTAGTAGTTCTATTTCCATCCGCACTAGTTAAGCCAACGGTTAAACCGATACAACTATTTGGAAGTGACCCGTCGCTAGGCTCCATTTTTTGTAACGTGATCTGTGAAGGAGGCAAAGAATTTGATGATTGATAGACTGTAGGTTCCGTTGTGTAAATCCCAGAGGCCCCACGAATTGCGACCTTATAAACATTAGATACTTCAGGCTTCACTCCTAGGGAGTTATAAATTAATTCATCTGCTTGATGTGCATAAATCCAAAAGTTAAAATTACCGTCACTGCAATCAACGTCGTAATTGCCGTACAATCCATTAGCAGACTTCTCAGTATAAAAATAATTGTAAGGACTACCCACAGGCGAATAATATCCGGTGATTGCAGAGGTTGAGCTTGTGGGCACAGCAACCCATGGGCCATCATTAAAAGAAATTTGCAATGTAGTGATGATATTCAAGCATTGGCCTGAAAAAACAGCATATTGATTCGTATCAAAGGTCTGACTAAACGGACTAGCATTTGAAGTTTTCAATTGAACTAAAGTTCCGCTTAAAGCTTGAATGGACGGAATGGCAGCTTTTGAGCATCCAGCCAAAATAAATCCGATAACAACGATTCGGAGAAATCTATTTAACATGGGTAACTGATCGGAAGTTCAAACCCTAGACTAAAGACGCAAGTTGAGGCGTCTCAGATTAAAACACTCAAACGCCCAAATAACTTCTTCTAACCTCATCATTATTCAAAAGCTCCGAGCCCTTGCCTTCAAGCTTAATAGTCCCAGTTTCGATCACATAAGCCCGATGCGAAATCTTTAGCGCCATCCGAGCATTCTGCTCCACCAGTAAAACCGTCATGCCTTCTTGATTCAGCCGAACGATGATTTGAAAAATCTGGGCAACAATTAGCGGGGCTAATCCCAAAGACGGCTCATCTAATAACAGCAACTCGGGCTTACACATCAAAGCTCGACAAATTGCCACCATCTGTTGTTCGCCACCACTTAAAGTTCCCGCCAATTGTTTTTGGCGCTCTTTCACGCGAGGAAAAAGATCATAGCAGTATTCCAGGTCTTTCTTTATTCCGGCGCGATCATTGCGAGAATAAGCGCCAAGTTCCAAATTTTCTAACACCGTCATTTGCGGAAATATTCCGCGGCCCTCAGGCGACTGCGCCATCCCCAATTTAACTCTCAGATGTGACGGGGTTTTCAGCAAATCTTGATCTTTTATTTTAACATCACCTTGAGCCTCGACCAAGCCCGACAGCGCTCTTAATGTTGTCGTTTTGCCAGCACCATTGGCGCCAATCAAAGCCACCACTTCACCTTTAAAAACTTTGAAATCAATTCCGCGCAAAGCTTCAATCGATCCATAAGCGACTTTTAAATTTTTAACGTCTAGTAACGGACTCATGCTTCCTCCGCCACGCCTAAATAAGCCTCGATCACTTGCGGTGAATTTTGAATTTGGGAAGCCGTGCCTTCAGCAATTTTTACGCCGTGATCGAGCACAATAATTTTTTCGCAGATGCCCATCACAAGTTTCATATCATGTTCAATCAGCAGCACAGTCAGATTAAAATCTTTACGAACTTGCGCAATCGTTTCCATCAGCTGATGCGTTTCCGAGTGATTCATCCCTGCGGCGGGTTCATCTAATAAAATCATTTTGGGATCCGTTGCTAAAGCGCGGACAATTTCAAGTTTTCTTTGCGCGCCGTAAGGCAGCGACGAGGCCTCAGCTAAAGCTTTATCTTCCATCCCAAAAACTTTTAATAGTTGATAAGCTTTTTCAGTATTTTGCTTTTCCTGCAAATAAAACTTTTTTGATCTGGAAACACAATCCCAAAGACCGTAAGACACATGCTGATGACAAGCGATCAAAATATTTTCTAAAACTGTCAGATTTTTAAACAGCCGAATATTTTGAAAGGTTCGGGTTAAACCCACTTTAGAAATCTGATACGGTTTTAGACCGACCGTTGATTTTCCGCTGACAGTAATATTGCCAGCTGTCGGTAAATAAACGCCCGTCAGTAAATTAAAAACAGTCGTTTTGCCTGCGCCATTCGGACCAATCAAGCCTGCCAGTTGGCCTTTTTCAATGGTAAAATTCAAATCAGCAACAGCCTTTAACCCACCAAACTGAATGGTCAGGTTTTCAACTTTAAGAAGAGCGTCGGACATATTTTCTCCAGAAATCGGGGATTTCTTTTTTTCCAAAAAGTCCTTCGGGTCGCACTATCATCACAATGATTAAAGTCAGCGAATAAATCACCATGCGTAAATCGACACCGGTCACCTCTTGCACGCTTCTTAAAGCCTCGGGAAGTAAAGTCACAATAAAAGCGGCGGCCAGTGAGCCCGTGAGGCTTCCCATGCCACCTAAAACCACCATGATCACAGCATTGATACTTAAGATCAGAGAGAACGAATTGGGCGTGATAAAATTATTCACAAACGCAAACAATGAGCCGGCAACACCGGCAAAGAAACTAGAAATTAAAAACGCCCGCACTTTCACTTTGGTCGAGTTAATGCCCATCGCCTCGGCCGCCACATCGTCTTCTCGGATACTTAAAAAAGCGCGACCATGACTGCTATGACAAATCCGCCAGATCACCACAAAGGTGACCAGCAGCCAAAAACTGCAGTACAAATAAGTCATTAATCGGCCAGCATCGATCCCAGGAATTGTCGGCAGGTTAGGAATGCCCGAATAACCCCGAGCCCCTCCCAAAAATTCTAAATTAATAAAAGCAGATCGAATGATTTCACCAAAGCCTAAAGTGACAATGGCCAAATAATCGCCCTTCAGTTTCAAAGACGGTTGTCCGACTAAAAAACCAAATGCAGCGGCGACGCAGCCTGAAAGAATTGTGCTTAATAAAAAGTTAAAAAGCGACAAAGAGGGCGGAAAGATCGCCCACTTTGTAGAAACATAGGCCGAAGTATAAGCGCCAATTGCCATAAATCCGGCGTGACCTAAAGAAAACTGCCCGGTGTAACCGTTAACCAAATTAAGGCTGATGGCCATCACACAGTTGATCAAAATAAACAGTGTCATCAACTGCAGATAAGAATTAAAACCAAAATTGATCACTAAACCAATTAAAAGCATGATCAAAAAAGCCAAAGCGGGATTTCTAAAAGCTTTCATTAAACTTTCTCCGCCGTGTATTTACCGAGCAAGCCAGCCGGTCGATATAATAAAATAGCAATTAAAATTCCAAAGGCTAAGGCATCTCGGTAGCTGCTTGATAAATATCCTGAAACCATTTCCTCAGACAGGCCCATAATTAAGCCACCGATGACCGCACCCATGATATTTCCAATACCGCCAAGAACCGCGGCAACAAAAGCTTTAAGGCCAATCATCGTGCCCATCAAGGGATCAATTTTTGGATATTTCATGCCCACTAAAATACTGCCGATGGCGGCTAAGCTTGAACCCACAATAAAAGTGAAGGTAATAATACGGTCCGTGTTAATACCAAGCATTCGAGCGACCGCGGCATTTTGACTGACGGCCCGCATGGCTTTTCCAACTTTGGTGTGTTGAATTAAAAAATGCAAGGCAAGCATGGCAAAAAGACTGACTCCTAAAACAGTCACATCAAAAATTTTGATCGTTAGACTGCCAATATTAAAAATTTCAGCGTCGGTCATGATGTCAGGAAAAACTTTAGGATCGGCGCCAAAAACAACTTGTCCTGTGTATTGAAGAAAAAGACTGACACCAATGGCAGTGATCAAAACATTAATCTTTGGCGCTTTTCTTAACGGTTTATAAGCCAGGCGTTCGATCAATACGCCAAGAACACTGCAGACGACCATTGAAACCAGCATCAAAGTGATCAATGTGCTAAGACCTGGATGATTTTCGATGCCAAACCATTTTGCAACATAGTAAGCCGTAAAGGCCCCAACCATATAAACATCTGAGTGGGCAAAATTGATCATCTGTAATATGCCGTACACCATCGTGTAGCCCAAAGCGATCAAAGCATAAATACTACCTAAATTGACGCCATTTAAAATATGCTGGAAAAATTCTTCCATTAGAGGGGATTCACCGTTGTTACAAACTTACGTTTTTCATTTTCAATTTGAACGATCACCGCAGGCTTCACGGCATCGCGATTTTCATTGATAGAAATTTTTCCAGTCACGCCAGGAAAGTCTTTGGTCTTAGCTAACTCATCTCGAATATTCTGCGGAGTGACTTCTGTCGTGCGCTCCATTGCAGCCACAAGAATTTTCGCAGCATCATAACCTAACGCTGCTAAACCATCCGGCACTTCATTGTACCGAGCTTTAAATTTTTTAATAAATTCTTGCACGGTGGGATCTGTGGACTCTGTCGAGTAGTGATTGGAATAGTAATGGCCATTGATCGCTTCTTTGCCAATTTCATGCAGACGAGTGCTATCCCAGCCATCGCCGCCTAACAGAGGTATTTTTAAACCTAATTGCACCGCTTGACGTGCAATCAAACCCACTTCTGTGTAATAGCCTGGAATAAAAATGGCCTCAGGAGATTTACTTTTCATCTGCGTCAGCTGAGCCTTAAAGTCGATATCTTTTTCTTGATAAGAAAGATCTGTGACGATCGTGCCGCCCATTTTTTTAAAGGACTCAATGAAAGCATCGGCTAGGCCGATCGAGTACAGATTGGCTTTGTCTCGAAAAATCGCGACCTTCTTAATTTTTAGATTTTCCCAAGCAAATTTAGCCATCACAAAACCTTGGAAAGGATCAATAAAACAGACGCGAAATACAAAATCACGATCTTTCGTGATCGAAGGATTGGTCGAGCTAGGAGTGATCAGAGGAATCTTATACTGCTGAGCAAAGGGCGCAGCCGCTTCGGTTAAGGAAGAAGCCACTTCTCCGATCACGGCGACGACTTTACTTTGTGTGATCAAACGGGTCACGGCCGCGGCCGCTTCATCTGGTTTTCCTTGATCATCTAAAGTGATCAATTTAATTTTTTTAGCTTTAACGCCACCTTTTTCATTCACTTCATCAAAGGCCATTTTAATGCCTTTGTTGGTCGATAATCCAAAGGTTGCTGTCGAGCCCGTCAAAGAGCCATATTCGCCGACTAAAATTTCATTTTGCGATTTTGTACAGCCTGAAAACACGGCTAAACAAAAAAGACCTAAAAGTCCTACGATACCTAAAAGCTTTTGCGATTGAACGGCCATTCGAAAATCCCCCGAAGAATTATTGAATTCTTTAATCATTCTTATTGCTTAGATATGATCGCAGGGCCTTTGCTAGATGGTCAAAAAAAACCTCAAGCCGCAAGGCGAAATACAGTGTTATCAGGACCGTCTTTCTATAAAACTGAGGGATGAAGTTGACGTCGCGTTTGATGATTCAGATCTTAGTCTCCCTCGCCGTCGTGGTCCTGCCGCTCAGTGCCTTCCAGCTTTACTCCTTGTTCAAGTCTTCTTACGAGGACAGTTATCAAAATAATTTTCAAGTTATTCGGTCTTTTTCGGCGCCTGTCTCGGACGCCATTTGGAGCTTAGATCAGAACTACATGAAACAACTGACGACGTCTCTTGTCCTCAGTGGATCGATCAATAGGGTCGAGATTTACGACGAAGAACTTAAGTTATTTACGGCGGCCAGCAAAGCGCAAAATCAGCCCCAAATCATAATAGATCATGAGCCTCGACTTTTGCCTTCAGCCGAGCTCAGTCGACTTCGTTCAGGGCAAAATTCGCTTTATCGCGAAAAACCCCAAGGAACCTACGGTCGTTTGGCGATTCCGATCCTTTCGGCACAAGGGTCTGAGCTCAGACCCAGTTTTCATGGCGTTTTGGCTGTCGAATATTCCTTAAAATCGGTCGATCAAGACATCCTTTATCGAATTCTTCAAAATGCTCTGATGATTGCGATTTTTACCATCGTTGTTTCTTTAATATTATTTTATTCCCTGAAACGTTCTGTGATCACGCCGCTTTTTGATTTGCTGAAAGCCATGCGTCTGATGCCGAATGATCGAAGTGTCCGCCTCAGTCCAAAGGCTTCCCATACCACTGAAATTGTCAGGATCTACGAAACTTTTAATAATATGGTTGATGAGCTCCAGAGAAAAGAAAATGTTATAACAGAACAAAGAAAGCAAATGATTCAATCCAGTAAAATGTCAGCGCTTGGGGAAATGGCTGCCGGTATCGCCCATGAAATTAACAATCCATTGGCAATTATCGTTGGTTATAATCATATTGTTCGAGAACTCATAAAGCGAGAGGAACCCGACAAGGTTGAAATCACTCGGAACTTAAACAAAATCCAAGAAACCACGGATCGAATTTCAAAAATCATCCAAGGGCTTAGAACTTTCTCAAGAAACACAACCAGCGATCCTCGGAAATGGGTTTCATTAAAAGTTATTTTGGAGAACACTCTTGAGTTTTGTTCGCAGCGATTCAAAAATCATGGAATCAATTTGATTTTGGACCCAGTCCCAACCGTCGAAGTATTTTGCCGTGATTCGCAAATGATTCAAGTCCTCTTGAATCTGCTGAACAACGCTTTTGATGCTGTTCAAGAGCACGTCGACGAATCTTGGATACGCATTAGCTTTTCTCAAACCAAGGAAATGCTCAGTATTCAAGTCACCGATTCAGGTCCTGGAATTCCCGCCGCTGTGGCTGAAAAAGTCATGCAGCCCTTTTTCACCACCAAAGAAGTAGGAAAGGGGACCGGCTTGGGGCTTAGTATTTCAAGGGGCATCATTGAAGAGCATGGCGGTCACCTGAAATTCAATCGACAAAGCCCCCACACGCAGTTCGTCATTGAAATTCCCCAGCATTTATTTCGAGATTTTCAAGGTAAGAAGGCTCAAGTATTAAGGCTTTAAGTGGATAAAAGATTAGCTAAATTAACATAATCTAAGGACTGTTTCTTTTCAGTTTTTGTAACGATTTCTAAAGGCACTTGCACCAACTGATGGCCTTCAATACCAATCATAACGTCACAAATTCCAGACAACAAAGTTTCAACAGCGGCAGCCCCCATCCGAGAAGCTAAGATTCGATCGTTAGCTGTCGGGCTGCCCCCTCGTTGTTGATGTCCAAGGACACAGACTTTGGCATCCAGGCCGGATTTTTTTCGAATTGCGTCACCCAGATCGTAAGCCCGTCCTGGTTTTTGACCTTCAACGGTGACAATAATGCTGCTTTTTTTACCGCGCTTCATAGATTCTTTAATTCGTTCAACAGCTTTATCTACTGTTGTATTTCCATCAGGAGTAAAAATTTCCTCAGCCCCGCCAGCCAGGCCAACAAAAGAAGCAATGGCTCCGGAATTTCGACCCATGACTTCGACAATAAAAACGCGGTCGTGACTGTCAGCGGTGTCGCGAATTTTATCAATGGCGTCGAGCGCCGTATTAACAGCCGTATCAAAACCAATGGTACGATCAGTTCCAAAAATATCATTATCAATTGTTCCAGGTATTCCAATGATTGGAATCTGGTGCTCTTCCCAAAGCATATGGGCCCCACGGAAAGAGCCATCGCCACCGATGCAAACAGCCGCATCAATTTCTAAAGCCTTCAAGTGGTCAGCTGCTTTTTTCCTAAATTCAGGTTTTAAAAATTCCAAACAGCGACCCGTTTTTATCACAGTCCCACCGCGCTGGATGATGTTTGCCATATCGCGCACTTG